>NZ_JBSGDA010000039.1:0-46065 GCF_053602135.1 Nocardia sp. NPDC004573 | reverse complement strand
TCATGCGCTGCACGACGCGATGCACCACGTGGTCGCGATACTGCCGCTGCATGCCGCCGCGTACGCGACGAAGGAGCAAGCGGCGGTCGCGCACACGCGAGCCACACAGGGGCCGCGAACACGCAGCGCCGCAGGCGCCGCAAAATAGACACAGCTCACTACGACAGTGTGTAGTGCATCCGGCAGAATGGGCGCATGGGCAATGTCTTCGACCTGAGCACGGTGGCCAAGCGGTTTCGTTTCATCGCGGTGCTCGAGGCGATCTCGTGGGTGCTGCTGATCATCGGCATGGTGTTCAAGCGGATTCCGGAGCCGGTGTTGTGGCCGGTCAAAGTGTTCGGCATGACGCACGGCATCGTGTTCGTGCTGTTCGTGATCACCGCGATCGTGGCGGCGCGCGAGCTGGGGTGGAACGCCAGGACCACCGTCCTCGCGCTGCTGTCCAGCATCCCGCCGTTCTGCACGGTGCTGTTCGAAGTGTGGGCGGTGCGGTCGGGGCAGTTGGGTGAGCTGAGCAACGCCGGCTCCGCCGAGTCCGGGGCACCCGTATCCGCCACGTCGTGACAAACTGGAAGTCGTGAATCGACCAGCCGCACGCCGTCCTTCGCCCGCTGTCGCCGCCGCCATGTCCGGAGCGGTCGATCTGTCCAGCCTGAAGCAGCCCGCGGGAGGCGCGGGCGCCGCGGCCGGTGGCGACCACGCGGTGTCCGAGGCCGATTTCGAGACCAAGGTCCTGCGCCGGTCCATGCAGGTGCCCGTGGTGGTGGTGCTGTACTCGCAGCGCAGTCCGGGCAGCATCGAGCTGGTCCGCACGTTGGAGCGTCTGGTCGCCGCCGACGGCGGCACCTGGGATCTGGCTACGGTCGAAGCCGAGGCCAATATGCGGATCGCGCAGGCGTTGCGGGTGCAGGGCATCCCGACGGTGATCGCGATCGCGGCCGGGCAGCCGCTGGCCGATTTCGAGGGTGTCCAGCCCGAGCCGCAGGTGCGGCAGTGGCTGAACGCGGTGGTCGACGCGGTGGCGGGCAAGCTCGAAGGTGGCGGGCAGCCGCAGCAGCCTGCCGAGGATCCCCGTTTCGCGGCGGCCGAGGCAGCGCTGGAGCAGGGTGACCTGGCCGGCGCCGAGGCGGCCTACCAAGCGATTCTCGACGCGGAGCCGGCGAACGAGGAGGCCAAGGGCGCGTTGCGCCAGCTCCGCTTCCTCGCTCGGGCCCAGGACCTCCCGGAATCGGCCATCGCGGAGGCCGACGCCGACCCGTCGAATGTCGAGGCCGCGATCCGAGCCGCCGATCTCGAACTATTCCAGCAGCGTCCGGAGGCGGCGTTCGATCGGCTGATCGGCGTGGTCAAGCGCACTTCCGGCGACGACCGCACAAAGGCGCGGGCCCGTCTGCTGGAGCTGTTCGAGCTGTTCGACCAGGCCGAGCCGTTCGTCGTGGCCGCGCGCCGCAAGCTGGCCGCCGCGCTGTACTGAGTCCGTGGCCGGTGCGGCTCGCTAGCTGTGGCGCAGCCAGACCGCGGCGTGCGGCGCGAGCGTCACCGCGGCCGAGGCGGGACGGCCGTGCCAGGGCTCGTCGGTCGCCAGCACCTCGCCGAGGTTGCCCAGGCCGGAGCCGCCGTAGTCCGCGGCGTCGGTGTTGAGGATTTCCAGCCAGCGTCCCGGCTGCGGCAGGCCGACCCGGTAGGCGTCATGGGTCGACCCGGAGAAGTTGTAGACGCAGGCCACCACGGAGCCGTCGGAGCCGTAGCGCAGGAACGCCAGCACGTTGTTCGCGCTGTCGTCCGCCTCGATCCAGGCGTAGCCGCCCGGGGTGGTGTCCTGGCTCCACAGAGCGGGGTGGGCGCGGTAGACCGCGTTCATGTCCCGCACGAGTGTGGTGATGCCCCGGTGCAGGGGGTTGTCCCGTTCGTGCCAGTCCAGGCCGCGATCGTGCGACCATTCCCGGAACTGGCCGAAATCCTGGCCCATGAACAGCAGCTGCTTACCCGGGTGGCCCCACATGTAGGCCAGTAGGGCGCGCACTCCGGCGGCTCTGGCGAAATCGTCGCCCGGCATCCTGGTCCACAGCGTGCCTTTGCCGTGCACGACCTCGTCATGGCTGATCGGCAGCACGTAGTTCTCGCTCCAGGCGTACACCAGCGAGAAGGTGATCTCGTTGTGGTGCCAGGAGCGGTGCACCGGGTCGCGGCCGAGGAACCCGAGGGTGTCGTGCATCCAGCCCATGTTCCATTTCATGGTGAAGCCGAGACCGCCCACGTCGGTGCCGCGGGTGACGCCGGGCCAGGTGGTGGACTCCTCGGCGATCGTCACGACGCCGGGGTGCTGCCGGTGCAACGTCTCGTTGAGTTCTTGCAGGAAGTCGACGGCTTCCAGGTTCTCTCGTCCGCCGTGCACGTTCGGCTCCCACTGGCCTTCGCCGCGGGAGTAGTCGAGGTAGAGCATGGAGGCGACCGCGTCGACGCGCAGACCGTCGACGTGGAATTCCTCGATCCAGTAGCGAGCGTTGGCGATGAGGAAGTTGCGCACTTCGTGCCTGCCGAAGTCGAACACGAAAGTGCCCCAGTCGAGTTGCTCGCCCCGGCGGGGGTCGGCGTGCTCGTAGAGCGGGGTGCCGTCGAAACGGGCCAGCGCCCACTCGTCGCGCGGGAAGTGGGCGGGTACCCAGTCCAGCAGGACGCCGATACCCGCCGCATGCATCCTGTCGACGAACGCACGGAAGTCGTCGGGGGAGCCGAAGCGCGCCGTCGGGGCGTAGTAGGAGGTGACCTGGTAACCCCACGAGCCGCCGAACGGATGCTCGGCGATCGGGAGCAGCTCGATGTGCGTGTATCCGGTCGCCTCTACGTACTCCGCGAGCTGGTCAGCCAGCTCGCGGTAGCCGAGTCCCGGTCGCCACGACCCGAGATGCACCTCGTAGACGCTCATGGGCGCGCGCGTGGGGTCGGTGGCGGCGCGCTGCTCGAGCCAGGCGTGGTCGTGCCACGCGTGGTGGCTCTCGGCGACCACCGATGCGGTCGCCGGAGGTTGTTCGGTGGCGAAGGCGAGCGGGTCGGCATGGTCGACGGTCCGTCCGTCGGCGCCGTGCACGCGATATTTGTACTTGGTCCCGGGCCCGACACCCGGGACGAAGACTTCCCAGACCCCGGAGGATCCCAAGCTGCGCATCGGCGCGGTGTTGCCGCTCCAGCCGTCGAAGTCCCCGATAACGGTGACGCCGCGGGCGTTCGGCGCCCACACCGCGAACGACGTGCCCGTCACCTCGCCGTCGAGAGTGGTGTAGCGGCGCGGGTGGGCGCCGAGCACCTCCCACAGGCGTTCGTGGCGGCCTTCGCCGATCAGGTGCAGGTCGAGTTCGCCGAGCGTGGGCAGGAACCGGTAGCCGTCGGCGCTGACGATGGTCTGGCCGCCGGGATAGGTGGTGACGACGCGGTAGTCCATGACCTCCGGGTACGGCAGCACCGCGGCGAACACACCGTGACCGAGGGGTTTCAGCGCGTGGTCGACGCCGCCGACGCGCACCGCCACGGTTTCGGCGTGTGGGCGCAGCACCCGCACGGCCGTGCCGTCGGGATGGGGATGCGCGCCCAGGACGGTGTGCGGGTCGGTGTGGGTGCCCGCCGCGAGCAGCATGAGATCGCGACGTTTCATCGCAGCGTCCTGCGGTAGGCCAGCTCGGTGCGCGCCTGCTGGGACACGGGGGGCAGGGCGATGATGTGCGCGACGGCGCGGGCGGGGTCCAACCGTACGTAATTGGTCTGCGCCCAGTGATACTCCTCGCCGCTGACCTCGTCGTACACCACCGGATGGTCGTGCCATTCGCGGCCGATCGCGGGCAGGTCGAGCGAGAGCATGCCCCACTCGGCGCCGAAGGGATTGAGGTTCACCACGACCAGCACGGCGTCGCCGCCGACCGGGTCGATCTTGGAGTAGGCGAGCAGCGCGTCGTTGTCCACGTGATGGAAATGCAGGCAGCGCAGTTGTTGCAGGGCCGGGTGCGCCCGGCGGATCTCGTTGAGCCGGGTGAGCCACGGCTCCAGTGATTCGCCGCGGGCGAGCGCCTCGGCGAACGGGCGCGGGCGCAGCTCGTACTTCTCCGAGTCGAGGTACTCCTCGCTGTCGGGGCGCACCGCCTGATGCTCGAACAGCTCGAAGCCGGAGTAGACGCCCCAGGTCGGCGCGAGGGTGGCGGCCAGGGCGGCGCGGATGGCGAACATGCCCGGCCCGCCGTGCTGGAGGCTTTCGTGCAGGATGTCGGGGGTGTTCACGAACAGGTTGGGGCGGGCCTCGTCGGCCTTGGCGGCCAGTTCGTTGCCGAACTCGGTGAGCTCCCATTTGGCCACACGCCAGGTGAAATACGTGTACGACTGGCTGAATCCGCGCCGGGCCAGCCCGTAGAGCCGGGCAGGGCGGGTGAACGCCTCGGACAGGAAGATGACGTCCGGATCGGTGCGCCACACGTTCGCGATCAGCCACTCCCAGAAATCGGCGGGCTTGGTGTGCGGGTTGTCGACGCGGAAGACGGTGACGCCCAGACCGATCCAGTGCCGGACCACCCGCAGCACTTCGGCGTAGAGGCCGTCGGGATCGTTGTCGAAGTTGACCGGGTAGATGTCCTGGTACTTCTTGGGCGGGTTCTCCGCGAAGGCTATGGTGCCGTCGGGCAGGGTGGTGAACCACTCGGGATGCGCCTGCACCCACGGATGATCGGGCGCGCACTGCAAGGCGAGGTCCAGCGCCACCTCGAGGCCGAGTTCCCGTGCCTTGCGGACGAATTCGGCGAAATCGGCTTCGGTGCCCAAATCGGGATGGACGGCGTCGTGACCGCCGTGCTTCGAGCCGATGGCCCACGGTGAGCCGACGTCGCCCGGCTCCGCCGTGAGCGCGTTGTTGCGTCCCTTGCGGTTGATCTCGCCGATCGGGTGGATCGGCGGCAGGTAGACGACGTCGAAACCCATGCCGGCGATGCGCGGGAGCTCTTCGGCCGCCGTGGCGAAGGTGCCGTGGACCGGCTTGCCCGCGGCGTCACGACCGCCGGTCGAGCGCGGGAAGAACTCATACCAGGAACCGTAGAGCGCACGATGTCGCTCGACCTGGACGGTGTGCTGGGGCCCGCGAGTGACCAGGTCGCGCAGCGGTGTGGCGCGCAGGATCTCGGCGACTTCCCCGGTGAAGGCCGGGGCCACCCGGGCGGGCAGTTGTTCGTCACTGCGCAGCGCCGCCGCGACCGCGCGCAGGCGCTGGAACTGTTTCTTGGCGACGGCCTGCGCCGCGCGCTCGAACAGACGGGCGCCCAGCTCCAGGTCGTTGGCCAGATCGGCGGCGCTCTGCCCGACGGCCAGTTTCGCCTCGATCGCCGAGCGCCAGGTCGCGATGGGATCGCTCCAGCCTTCGATCCGGTAGGTCCACGCGCCCGGCGCATTCGGGGTGAAGGTCGCGTTGAAGACGTCGGGTTCGTAGTCCGGCGTCATGCGGATGCGGGTGACCCGCGAGGCGCCAGGGGCACGCACGACGAGGGTGGCGGCGACGGCATCGTGGCCCTCGCGCCACACGACGGTGCGCACCGGGAATACTTCGCCGACCACCGCCTTGGCGGGCCGGCCGCCTGGGATGGACGGGGCTGTGTCATCGATAGCGATGCGGCCGGTCACGGAACCAACTTACCGGCAACCGGCCTTCCGGACCCGATCCGCCGAAGTCCCCAGCCCGCTTCCGGACCCTTGTCGCGGGGGCTGATCTGGGCTTTCGGTTCAGCGAGCGTCGGCGGCGAGGCCGAGTCCGAGCGCCACCAGGACCGCGCCCAGGGCGCGCTCTACTCGCTGCCGGATACCGGCGCGGCGCAGCCAGGCGCCCGCGCGGTCGGCGGCCAAGACCACGCCGACGCACCACGCGGTGTCGATCACCAGCTGGATGAGGGCCAGGATCACGACGGTCGGCAGCACCGGGCCGTCGGACGGCAGGAACTGGGGAAGAACGGTGAGCCCGAAGACCGCCGCTTTGGGGTTGGCCGCGATCGAGATCAGCGATGCGCGGAAGGCGGCGGCGGGCGTACGGCCCGCGGGCAGCATACGCGTCATCGCACTGCCGAACTCGCCGTCGCCGCGGGCGCCGCGCCACGCCTGCACACCGAGCCAGATCAGCACCAGCGCGCCGACGACATGCACGGCCGTGTGCATGGCCCGGTTCGCGACCAGCAGGACGGACAGCCCTGCCCCACCCGCCAGCGTCCAGCCGAGCACGCCGATCTCGTTCCCGGCCACCGCCGCCAGACCCGCGGTACGGCCGTCCCGGACGGCGCGCTGGATGAACAGGGCGGTGGCAGGCCCCGGGAGCGCGGCGATGAACAGGCAGGCCAACAGGAACTGCGGCAGGACGTGAACCCAGTGCGGCATCAGCCGATGCTGTCATCTCGTCGCTGTTCGGGCCACTGATTTCCGTGCCCGCGGTCGATGCGGGAAGGTCGGGCGCCCGGGCGGCCACCGCCGTGGAGCATCATGCGCTGGGTGGCCGCCCGGCGTTCGACGCCACAATCACGAACTGCCGCTTACGGCATGACCAGGCATGCGAAGCCGAGGTTCATCCCGTTGCCCACCGTCATCGCGGGGGAGGTCCAGGCGGGGCCGGCGCCTTGCGTCGCGGAGATGGTGTGCTGGCCGGTCGCGCCGGGGATCCAGACGGTGGTGGCCTGGTTGCCGACCACCGTCGCCGGATTCGGCGAGAAGCTGCCTCCAGCACTGTCGGCGAACTGAACGGGATCGGACGAAGAATTGTCCACCGTCGCCGTCACCCGGTACTGGCAATTGGTGCCGTAGTTCCCGAGTCCGAAACTCATCCCTTGGGCGGGGCTCGCGGTCACCGTCGTTACCGCCGCGCCGGCGGTGGGGGCGACGAGAACGAATGCCGCCGCGCAAGCTCCGAACCCCGTGATCGCTGCTCCAGCGCGCGACCAGCGCCGATCGCGGGCGCGATTTGGGTGTGCTGTCATCCACATCTCGATCACTCCCGTACTGATTCGGTTGGTGCGGCCGGTTGGTCCGCACAGCTTGTGGGTTTGCCCGGCGTTCCGGAGTTCACAAGCGAGCGCGGGTCTCGATCGGGTAGCGGGAACAGGGGCGCCGGTGCGCCAGCCGTGGCCGTTCCGTGACGGTAGCGAGCGTTACGTAGGCGCGGGTGCGCTGCTTCCTTCGACCCGCGCGATGCGGAAACACGCTGGTCGGGAGGTTGTTCGGAGCGCGGTCGCGCGGGTCGGAGGCGCCGGGCCCCGTGTAGGTTCTACCCAATGAAGGCATTGCGTCGTTTCGCCGTCCGTGCCCATCTGCCCGAGCGCTTGGCTGCCCTGGGTGAGCTCGCCACGAATCTGCGCTGGTCGTGGCATCCGCCCACCCAGGACCTGTTCGCCGCGTTGGATCCGCGGCGGTGGCAGGAGATGGGGCACGATCCGGTCCGGATCCTGGGCGAGGTACCCGCGGCGCGACTGGACGAGCTGGCCGCCGATCCCGACTACGTCGCGCGTGTCGACGCAGCGGCGGCGGACCTGCGCGAGTACCTGGCGGCGCCGGGCTGGTTCCAGCGCAGGGCGGGGGAGGAAGGCGTGCGCGGCATCGCCTACTTCTCGATGGAGTTCGGTGTCACCGAAGTGCTGCCGAACTATTCGGGCGGACTCGGCATTCTGGCCGGTGACCACCTGAAGGCCGCCTCCGATCTCGGCCTGCCGCTGATCGGCGTGGGATTGCTGTATCGCTCGGGGTATTTCCGGCAATCCCTGACGACGGACGGCTGGCAGGCCGAGCACTATCCGGCGCTGGATCCGCAGGGCCTGCCGCTGCGGGCACTCACTTCCGACGGTTCGCCGGTGCTCATCCATGTGGCGATGCCGGACCGCAGGGTGCTGCGTGCGCGGGTATGGATCGCGCAGGTCGGGCGGGTTCCGCTGTTGCTGCTCGACTCGGACATCGCCGAGAACGACCCGGAACTGCGCGCGGTCACCGACCGGCTCTACGGCGGCGACCAGGAACACCGCATCCGCCAGGAGATCCTCGCGGGCATCGGCGGAGTGCGGGCGGTGCGCGCGTTCACCGCGTCGGCCGGGCTGCCCGATCCCGATGTGTTCCACATGAACGAAGGCCACGCGGGTTTCCTCGGTGTCGAACGCATCCGGGAATTCGTCGCGGCCGGACAAGATTTCGATTCCGCACTCGCCGCCGTGCGCGCCGGCACAGTGTTCACCACGCATACCCCGGTCCCGGCGGGCATCGACCGGTTCCCCATGCCGATGGTGCGGCGCTACTTCGGCGGTGCGCACGGCGAATCCGAATCCGCTCTGCTGCCGGGTCTTTCCGTGGACCGGATCGTGGCGCTCGGCCGGGAAGCCGACCCGTCGGTCTTCAATATGGCGCACATGGGTCTGCGGCTCGCGCAGCGCGCCAACGGCGTCTCGAAGCTGCACGGCGCGGTCAGCCGGTCGATGTTCGCCTCGCTGTGGCCGGGGTTCGACCCGGCGGAGGTGCCGATCGGCTCGGTCACCAACGGCGTGCACGCCACTACGTGGGCGGCGCGGGAGTGGGTGGACAAGGCGCGCGAGCACATCGGCGCGGAACTGGTCGAGGAGGGGCGCGGCTGGGAACGGCTGCGCGACGTCGATCTCACCGAGCTGTGGTCGACCCGCAACACGCTGCGCGGCATCCTCGTCGACGAGGTGCGCCGCAGGCTGCGCGCGTCGTGGCTGGAGCGCGGCGCCGCGGAGGCCGAACTCGGCTGGGTGAACGGTGTCTTCGACCCGAACGTGCTGACCGTCGGGTTCGCGCGGCGGGTGCCGACCTACAAGCGCCTCACCCTCATGCTGCGCGACCCGCAGCGGTTGCGCGCCCTGCTGCTGGACCCGCGGCGGCCGATGCAGCTGGTCGTGGCGGGCAAGAGCCACCCGGCCGACGACGGCGGCAAGGCGCTCATCCAGCAGGTGGTGCGCTTCGCCGACGACCCGGAGGTGCGGCACCGGATCGTCTTCCTGCCCGACTACGACATGTCGATGGCCCGTTACCTGTACTGGGGCTGCGATGTCTGGCTGAACAACCCGCTGCGGCCGCTGGAGGCGTGCGGCACCTCCGGCATGAAGTCCGCGCTCAACGGCGGGCTCAACCTGTCCATCCGGGACGGCTGGTGGGACGAGATGTACGACGGTGAGAACGGATGGTCCATTCCGACCGCGGAGGGCGTCCGGGACGAGCACCGCCGCGACGATCTGGAGGCCGCCGCGCTCTACGACCTGTTCGAGCGCGCGGTGGCGCCGCGCTTCTACGAGCGCGACGCGTCCGGGATGCCGGTGCGCTGGGTCGAGATGGTCCGGCACACGTTGCAGACCCTGGGACCGAAGGTCCTGGCTTCCCGGATGGTCCGCGATTACGCGGTGGAGTACTACGCTCCCGCCGCAGCGGCCCATCAGCGGGCGACGGCCGACGATTTCGCCGTCGCTCGGGCCATCGCCGAGTATCGCCGCCGGGTCGAGTCGGCGTGGCCCTCGGTCAAGGTGATCCAGGTGGACAGCGCGGGATTGCCGGACACGCCGGTGATCGGGGCGCGGCTGTCGTTGACCGCGCGGGTCGAACTCGGCGGACTGAGCGTGCCGGACGTGGTGGTGCAGGCGGTGCTCGGCCGGGTGTCGGCGACCGACGACCTCTCCGACACCACCACGGTCCCGATGACCCACACCGGGTCGGATGCCGGTGCGGAGCTGTTCACGGTCGACACCCCGCTGCCGCTGTCCGGCGCGGTCGGCTACACGGTGCGCGTGCTGCCGCACAACGATCTGCTGGCCTCCGACGCCGAGTTGGGGTTGGTCTCCGCGCCGAGCGCATAGTCCGGGTGGCGCCGGTCACGGTGGCGCCACCGCGGGTTGCCCTGGGCAGTGAACCGTCGGTTACCGTGCCCTTGGCCCGCCCCGCACCGTTCTCGACTGGAGTCACCCATGGTCACCGACGTTCTGCACCGGACCCGAGGACGCCTCGACGGGTACTTCGGGGTCCGCTCCACCGGCTCGACCGTCAAGCGCGAAGTCATGGCGGGAACCGTGACATTCCTCGCCATGTCGTACGTTCTCGCGGTCAACCCCGCGGTGCTCGGCGACGAGGGAGCGCTGGGCGACCGGGGCATCCCCATGCAGGCGGTGTTCACCGCCACCGCCGTCGCAGCGGTGTTCGGCACGCTGGTCATGGGACTGTGGGCGCGGTATCCGATCGCGCTCGCGCCGGGCATGGGGCTCAACGCGTTCTTCGCGTACACGGTGGTGCTCGGCATGGGGATTCCGTGGCAGGTCGCGCTATCGGGCACATTCCTGTCCGGCGCCATCTTCTTCGTCCTGGCTGTGACGCGGATTCGCGAACGCATCCTCAACGCGATCCCGATGCAGCTCAAGCTCGCCGTGGGCGCGGGTATCGGGTTGTTCGTGGCCTTCCTCGGCCTGAAGAACGCCGGGATCGTGGTGAACAGCGAAGCGACGCTGGTCACCCTCGGCGACTTCACCGAGGGCACCACGCTGCTCGCGCTGTTCGGGTTGCTGGTGACCGTGGTGTTCCTGGTGCGGGGCTGGCACGGGGCGGTGCTCTACGGCATCGTGCTCACCACGATCGTCGGCATCGTCAGCGGCTTGGTCGATCTGCCCAAGGGCGTGTTCGCCGCGCCGGAGGGACTCGAGCACACCTTCGGCCAGGCGATCGTCCATCTACCCGACGCGTTCACCGGTCAGATGGCCGTGGTGGTGCTGACCATGCTGTTCGTCGATTTCTTCGACGCTTCCGGCACGCTCATCGGCGTCGCGAACCAAGCCGGTCTACTGGACGCGGACGGCAGGTTGCCGCGCGCCGCGAGCGCGCTTGCGGCGGACTCGGTGGGCACCATGGCCGGCGCGGTCATCGGCACCTCCACCACCACCGCCTATGTGGAATCCACCGCGGGCGTCTCGGCGGGCGGACGGACCGGATTGACCGCCGTCACCACGGCGGGCTGGTTCCTCCTCGCGATGTTCTGCTATCCGATCTTCGCGGTGGTGGCAGGTTCCGGCGAGGTGACCGCGCCCGCGCTGATCGTGGTCGGCATCCTGATGGCCCGCTCGCTGGGCCAGATCGATTGGAACCGCCTGGAGTACTCGGTTCCCGCGTTCGTCACCATCGTCATGATGCCGCTGACGTACTCCATCGCCAACGGCCTGGCCATGGGCATGCTGCTGTATCCGGTGGTCATGGCGGCCCGCGGGCGCGTCAAGGAGGTGCACCCGGCGATGTGGGCGCTGATGCTGGTGTTCCTCGGCTACTTCTTCTTCCTCGCGGAGTGACTGTCCGCTCGTCGTCGCGCTGAACCATCTCTGGCGCCCGTCCGTGGAATAGACCGAGAGCTCGGGCAGTTGGCCTTTCGTGAGATAATCGGACCGCAGTCCGTTTATTCGTCGAAGTAACGATCGTGTCCGCAACGACAGCGCAGGGATGAGGACCAGCATGACCATCAAATCCGTACTCGACAGAACCGGCACCAACAGCGAATTGGACGGTATCGCCACCGACATCGGCCTGCTGCTCGTGCGCGTCGTCTTCGGCGGCCTGCTCGCGGCGCATGGGGCCCAGAAACTTTTCGGCTGGTGGGGCGGGCCGGGTCTGCAGGCCAACGCCGACGGCTTCGAGCAGATGGGCTACAACCCGGGCAAGGTGTTCGGGACTCTGGCGGGCCTGACCGAGCTCGGCGGCGGTCTTCTCCTGCTGCTCGGCCTGCTGACGCCGCTGGCCGGAGCGATCGTTCTGGGCACGATGATCAACGCGATCAACGCGCTATGGAGCATGGGGTTGCTCACCCACGGGGGCTACGAATTGCCTTTGCTGTTTGCTACGGCGGCTGCCGCGATCGCCTTCACGGGTCCCGGAGCGTTGTCGTTGGACAATGGGCGCCCATGGCAGCGGAAAGGTCCAGTTGTGGGATTGGGCGCTGTCGTAATCGGAGTTGTCGCCGCAGTGATCACACTGCTTATGAAATGGGTGTTCTGACGGAGCGGTAGATCTCACCTGGAAGGTGAAGTGGGTGCCCACGGCGGATGGACACCCACTTCGCGTCACCAGACGCGCAGCGTGAATCCTGTAGGCCCGTTCGTGCATTTGTAGTTGGGCTTGTCCGGATGGCGTCCGATCTCGTCCGCAGCGGCGAAGTAGCACTCTTCGAGACTGCGGTAGGTCCCGATGTACGTGCCGTAGCCCGGGTATAGCTCCGGCGTCCCGTGTGGTTCCGCGTCGGCCACTCCGCTCACTCCCACAATCAGTCCCGCGGCGATGCCGACCACCGCGACTGTAGATTTCGCTTCCATTTCAACCCTCCCGATGAAGCGATAGACCTTTCAAGGATACGCGGGGGATCGTCCGACGCCGCAACTTATTGCTACGCAACGAATCATACGTTGGTGTCCATTCAGCGCATGGCTGATGTCGTGTCACACCATGAGCGGCGGGATCGTCGTCCTGTTGCAACTTTTCGACCGACCGAGGAGAAGTGATGGGCGTAGAAATCAGCAATCCCGAGGGATTGCACGATCCGACCGGGTTCGGCTACAGCCATGTGGCGGTGGCGCGCGGCGAACTGGTGTTCATCGCCGGGCAGTACGACTCGGACGCCGAAGGGCACACGACCAGCGCGGAATTCGCCGTTCAGGTGGACAACGCGTTCGCCGGTCTCGGCATCGCCTTGCGCTCGGCGGGAGTGGACTTCGCCGATGTGGCGCAGTTGCGGACGCACATCGTCGACCATGATCTGGAGAAGTTGGCGGTGCTCGGGAAGAAGATCGCCGCGATCTGGGGTGACCGCCCGCCCGCGCAGACGCTGACCGGAGTGGCGGCGCTCGCGCTGCCCGGAATGCTCTTCGAGGTCGACGCGGTGGCCATGCGCGGCTGAGATCGGCTGCGCGACACGGAGTCCGGTGATGTCCCCGCGCCGCGTGCAGGGCTTGGCGCGGGGACCGGCCGATACCTCGGGGTGGGAATTGGGGGTCACCCGACGTATCGACCACCAAATGTACTTCCGTTTGGAATTAGCTCGCGGGCGGTGTGTGCGGTATCACACCTTTGCCGCGGCGGCCAACCGCCGCAACGCTTTGACCACGACCTCCGGATCGGCCGTCTCCCAATACGGCGGCAGCGAGGCGCGCAGGTATCCGCCGTAGCGGGCGGTGGCGAGACGGGAGTCGAGGATGGCGACCACACCGCGATCATCGACGCTGCGCAGCAGGCGTCCGGTGCCCTGCGCGAGCAGCAGCGCCGCGTGATTGGCGGCCACCGTCATGAATCCGTTCCCGCCGCGCATCTCCACGGCGCGCTGCCTCGCCGCCAGCAGGGGATCGTCCGGGCGCGGGAAGGGGATGCGGTCGAGGATCACCAGGCTGAGCGACGGTCCGGGCACGTCGACGCCCTGCCACAGCGACAGCGTGCCGAACAGGGACGTCTCCGGGTCGTCGGCGAACTTGCGGACCAGCGCGCCCGTCGCGTCCTCGCCCTGGCACAACACCGGGGTCGGCAACCGGTCGCGCAGCGCGTCGGTGGCCGCGCGGGCCGCGCGCATCGAGGAGAACAAGCCGAGGGTGCGCCCACCCGCGGCCGTGATCAGCCGCTCGATCTCGTCCAGGTAGGCCGGTGTCAGCCCGTCACGGCCCGGCGCGGGCAGGTGCTTGGCGACGTAGAGGATGCCGGACTTGGCGTGATCGAACGGCGAGCCGACGTCGAGCGAACTCCAGCGCACGGCCTCGGCGTCCGACGGCGCCTGCGCGCCGTTCGCGGTGGCCGGGTCGGTGCGGTTGCCCGACTGCGCCGGCAGGCCCCAGGTGACCGCGAGCCCGTCGAACGAGCCGCCGATCTGCAATGTGGCCGAGGTCAGCACGACGGTCGCGGCGCCGAACAGCCTGCTGCGCAGCAGCCCGCCCACCGACAGCGGCGCCATGCGCAGCGAGCGGCGCTGCACACCCCGGATCTCGTCGGCCGCCAGCCAGATGACATCCCGGCGCGCGGCGGGATCGGGCTCGTCGAACGCCGTAAGCGCGCGGACCGCGCTGTCGTGCACCTCGTCGAGCGCGGCCAGCGCCATGGTGCGGGCGGCGGAGCTCTCCGGATCGCCCTGCGCGGTGGTGCTGCCCGGCGGCGCGAGCGCGGTGCGCGCGTTCCACGCGGCATCGCGGATCATGGCCAGCACCGGGGCGGCGCCGTCGGGCAAGGTGTCCCACCGGGCGGCGGGCAGCTCGTCGAGCACGGTGTGCCATGCCTCGGCGGCGCCCTCCAAGCGGTCCACCTCTTGCTCGTCGATGAGCTTGGCGCAGCGCCTGGCCGCCGCGCTGATCGCGGAAGCGGCCAGTTCGGCGGTGGCCACGCCGGTCACCCGGTCGACCAGCTCGTGCGCTTCGTCGATGACCACCACGTCGTGTTCGGGCAACACCTGGATGCCGCTGATCGCATCGATGGCCAGCAGAGCGTGGTTGGTCACCACCACGTCGGCCTGTGCCGACTCGGTCCTGGCGCGCTCGGCGAAGCAATCCTGGCCGAAGGAGCAGCGCGATTTGCCGAGGCACTCCCGGGAGGACACGCTGACCTGCCGCCAGGCGCGATCGCTCACTCCCGGGGCGAGTTCGTCGCGGTCGCCGGTCTCGGTGTCGGAGGCCCATTCGTTGAGCCGTTGCACTTCGCGACCGAGGCGGGAGATCGCGAAGGCGTCGAACAGCTCCGCCTCCGCAGGCTCGTCCGGGATCGCGCTGTTGATCTTGTTCAAGCACAGGTAGTTGTTGCGGCCCTTGAGAATCGCGAACTTCGGCGTGCGACCCAGCGGGCCGCTCAACGCCTCGGCCAGCCGGGGCAGGTCGCGGTCGACCAGCTGACGCTGCAGCGCGATCGTCGCCGTGGAGACCACCACGGTGCGGCCGGTGCGGACGGCGTGGCGCAGGCTCGGCACCAGATAGGCCAGCGACTTGCCGGTGCCCGTCCCGGCCTGTACCGCCAGATGCTCCTTGGTGTCGATCGCGTGGTCCACCGCCGCCGCCATCGTCACCTGCCCGGCGCGCTCCTTACCGCCGAGCGCCTGCACGGCGGTGGCCAAAAGGTCGGAAACGGGGGGCAGTTCGGGCACGCGAGCAGCCTACTCGGCGCCTCCGACAGGGCGGGCCGCTCGCCGAGACCGGACGGTCTATCGGCTGATGCCGCCTTCGAGATCGATGCCCGCGCCGCGCATGCGATCCAGCGCGGCCGCGACCGTGTCCGGGGCGACGCCCGCGGTGAGGTCGAGCAGGACACGGGTGTCGAAACCCTCGATGCGCGCGTCCAGGGCGGTGGCGCGCACGCAGTGGTCGGTCGCGATGCCGACCACGTCGACGGCGTCTACGCCGCGGTCGTGCAGCCAGTCGGCCAGTCCGGTGCCGTCCTCGGTCGTGCCCTCGAACCCGGAATAGGCCGCCGCGTACGCGCCCTTCGAGAAGACCGCCTGGACGGGGCCGAGGTCGAGGGCCGGATGGAAATCGGCGCCGGGCGTACCGATCCGGCAGTGCGGCGGCCAGCTGTCGAGGTAATCGGGCTGCTCGGAGAAGTGCGCGCCGGGATCGATGTGGTGGTCGCGGGTCGCCACGATCGCGCCGTATTCCGCCGCCGCGAGGTGCTCGGTGATCCGGGCCGCCACGGCGGCCCCTCCGGTGACCGCGAGCGCGCCGCCCTCGCAGAAATCGTTCTGGACATCGACGATGATCAGTGCCCGGGTCATGGCGACCTCCCGCGGTCCGGCTGGATGACTGTTCCGATTCTGCCGCTCGGTCGGACGCTTGGGTTGTAAACACGGCCGCCGCCCATGGTGATTACCGGATGCCCCTTTCGCCCGGCAGCCGGTGTGCCGCCTTCCCGCATGGAGACCTCTCATGAGCCCTGCGAAACTGTTCCGCAGCGTAACCGTCGGCACCACCGTCTTCCTGGTGGTCTTCTACTTGCTGGGCTCCCGTCCCGCCGAGCCGTCGGCCTGGGTGTGGTTCGGAGTCACCGGTGTGGTGTTCGCGTCGCTGTTCGCCGCCGGACTGCTGCTGGTGTCCCGCGCCGACCGGCGCGGCCGGTGACCTCAGACGAACGTGGTCACCACGGCGGGCTCGCCCGCCGACAGCTTGAGGCCCTCCCAGGGCAGGCTGATCAACCCGCGGGCGACCAGGTCGCGGCTCTCGGCGAGGGTGGGCAGGTCGTCGACCTGCTTGCCTTCGCGGATCAGCGGGACCAGTAGCTCCCTGGCTTCGAAGCCGTTGCTCGGCGGCGTCGGCCCGGAGGCCGGATAGACGATCTCCTCCACGATCGTTCCGGTGTCGCGGGCCAAGCGAACGGCCTTCTTCGTGCCACCCCGGGACTGCTTGTGACTGCTGCGTTTGGCCACCGGCACGCCCTCGACCTCGACCAGCTTGTACACCATTCCGGCGGTCGGCGCGCCCGAGCCGGTGACCAGCGCGGTGCCGACGCCGTAGACGTCGACCGGCTCGGCGCGCAGCGCCGCGATGGCGTACTCGTCGAGATCGCCGGAGACCACGATGCGGGTCTTGGTCGCGCCGAGCGCGTCGAGCTGGTCGCGCACCTGCCTGGCCAGGACGCCGAGATCGCCGGAATCGATCCGGACGCCGCCCAGTTCCGTGCCTGCGACCTCGATGGCCGTCGCGACGCCCCTGCTGATGTCGAAGGTGTCCACCAGCAGTGTCGTGCCGACGCCGAGTGTCTGCACCTGGCTGCGGAACGCTTCGGCCTCGTGTGCCCCGTCGGGGCCGCTGTGCAGCAGGACGAAGGCATGCGCGCTGGTGCCCGCGCCCGGAATGCCGTAGCGACGCACCGCCTCCAGGTTCGAGGTGGCGTCGAAACCCGCCAGATACGCGGCGCGCGCGCAGTCCGCGGCGGCCTGCTCGTGGGCGCGCCGCGATCCCATCTCGATCATCCGGCGGCCCCCGGCGGCGCTGACCATCCGGGCGCCCGCGGCCGCGATCGCGCTGTCGTGATTGAGAATCGACAGGATCAGCGTCTCCAGGACGACGCATTCGGCGAAGCTGCCGCGCACCGACAGGATCGGGGAGCCGGGGAAGTACAGCTCCCCCTCGGCATAGCCGTCGATGTCCCCGGTGAACCGGTAGTCGCGCAACCAGTCGAGGGTCCGCCGATCCGAGAACGGGGCGGCGACGGCCAGTTCCGCCGCGCCGAACCGGAACTGCCGCAGCGCGTCGAGCACCCGGCCGGTACCGCCGACGACGCCGTAGCGACGACCGTTGGGCAAACGTCTAGCAAACACCTCGAACGTGCACTGCCGATGCGCCGAGCCATCGGCCAGCGCCGCGGCGAGCATGGTCAGTTCGTACTGGTCGGTCAGCAGCGCCGTGCTGGCGAGGCCGTCACGCAGATCCACGCTGTCACTGTAGACAGAACGGTCGGCTCATGGGGTCCGGCATCGGCTCGGTGAACCGGCGAATAGGCGAATCGGGGCAGCGTGGGTGTTGTTTATCCGGAGTCGAGTCGTACCCTTGACCTTATGGCCTTGCGCAGCAGAGTCCGGGGTGACGTCGTTGTGGACGCCGCGAACGCGACATTGTCGGCGGCACAGGCGACGCCCGAAGCGGTCGAATACACCGAGATCCTGGAGGCGGAGGACCGCCCCTGGGTCACCGTGGTCTGGGACGATCCGGTCAATCTGATGCACTACGTCACCTACATCTTCCAGAAGCTGTTCGGCTACAGCAAAGCGAAGGCGACCGAGCTGATGCTGAAAGTGCACAACGAGGGCAAGGCGGTGGTCTCGTCGGGTTCCCGGGACAAGATGGAACACGACGTGCAGCGGCTGCACGCCGCGGGACTCTGGGCCACCATGCAGCGGGACGATTGACCAGGACGACTACCCTGACGCCGTGCGCAAGTGGAGCAGGAAGAACTCGCTGAGCGGTCTCAAACTGCGATCCGAGATGGACGCACGGGAGGCCAATGTACTTCGGTCCCTGGTCGGCGCGGTCTCCGGGCTGCTCACCGAACGCGCCGGGTCGGCCCCTGAGGACGACTTGGCCGCCCTCACCGGACTGCGATCCGGCAACACCGTCCCGCCGGAGGACCCGCGGCTGCGCAGACTCCTCCCGGACTTCCACCGCAATGAGCCCGGCTCGCCCGACGCCGAGCGCGCCGACCTCAACAGCGCGCTACGCAGCCTGCACGAGCCCGACATCATCGACGCCAAGCTGGCGGCGGGATCGGTCGTGCTGGACACCGTGCCGAGCGCGGGCGGCAAGATCGTCCTCACCCCCGAGCAGGCCGACGCGTGGTTGACCGCGCTCACCGACGTGCGGCTGGCGCTCGGCACGGTGCTGAACATCGATGCCGACACGCCCGACCATCTCGACCCCGACGACCCGCGCGCTCCGCACCTGGACGTATACCACTGGCTGACCTGGATGCAGGACTCGCTGCTCCAGGCGCTGGCTCCCTGACCCCTGTGCTGCGAAGATCGGCGCCGACCGTCAGGAGTTCCGCGCCGTGAGGAGTAACTGGTGAAAGCCGTCCCGGGAGAACGTAATTCGATCACCGATGTGCCCGGCGTGCTGGTCGGGCATCATCACGTCCTGGACTCGGACGCCACGCTCGGCTCCGGGGCGGCGACGGGATGCACGGTCGTGCGCGTGCCGGGCGGCGCCGTGGCGGCGGTCGACGTGCGCGGCGGCGGCCCGGGTACCCGCGAGACGGATCTGCTCGATCCGATGAACACCGTCCGCCAGATCGACGCGATCCTGCTCACCGGCGGCAGTGCGTTCGGACTCGCCGCGGCCGACGGGGTGATGCGCTGGCTGGAGGAGAACGGCGCGGGCATCGTGATGGACCCGGCCGATCCGAGCCGGGTGGTGCCCATCGTTCCCGGGGCGGTGATCTTCGATCTGCCGGTCGGCGCCTGGGACATCCGTCCGACCGCCGAGTTCGGCTACCGGGCCGCCGCGGCGGCGAGCGCCGACTTCGCCCGCGGATCGGTCGGTGCGGGCGTCGGCGCGCGCGCCGGATCGATCAAAGGCGGGGTGGGCACCGCGAGCATCGCGCTGGGCGAAGGCGTCGCCGCAGGCATCACCGTCGCGGCGCTGATCGTGGCCAATCCCGTCGGCTCGGTGTTCGATCCCCGCACCGGGTTGCCGTGGGGCTGCGGCACCGACGGGCCCGGCTTCTTCGGTCTGCGGACGCCGAGCGCGGAGCAACTGGCGGCGGCGAACGCGTTGCCGGTAAAGGGCACCGTGCTCAACACCACGATCGGCGTCGTGGCCACCGACGCCCCGCTCGACCCTGCCGGATGCAGGCGGGTCGCCGTCACCGCGCACGACGGGTTGGCTCGCGCGATCCGCCCCGCGCACTCGCCTCTGGACGGAGACACCCTCTTCGCGCTCGCCACCGGAACGGCGGAAGAGGGCACGGACCTGCCGCTTCCGCCCGCGTTCCCGGCCGATCTCCTTGTCCTGGACGAGATCTGCACGGCCGCAGCGGTCTGCGTCGAGCGCGCCGTCGTCGACGCGATCCGCTCGGCGCGCACCGTGGCGGGCATACCGGCCTACGGTGACCTGTTCGGTATCTGATTTCCAGCGGCTGTGTTGGTTTTCCAGCGCCTGCGGCGCTGGGTGTTCGCGGCCCGGCTCGCGTTTGCGCGACCGCCGCTTGCTCCTTCGTCGCCTACGCGACGGCCACGCAAACGCGAGCCGGGCCGCGAACGGCGGATGCTCGGTCTCGCTTCGCTCGAAAGAAAGACGTGGTTGCGGTGCGTTGGGCGCGTCAGGGACGAATGCTGCGGCTCGCGGCACGTCGTTTCGGGAGGCTGCTCTGCTGTGGTCGTCGCTTGCTTGCGTCGCGGACGTGGCGGGCAATCGGTTGCGAGCGAGGCCGCGAACCGCGCATGCTCGGTCTCGCTCGTTCGGACCGGGGTTCGGCCGAAGTAGTTGCGTGGGGGAAGCTTCGCCGAATCGGGGATGCGGCACGTGGCTGTGCCGATCGAATGCCCCGGTTGCGGAGGTATCCGCCGCGCGGACGATGCCCTGCCGACTTCGTCCGGTGTCACAGCGCGTCGCCGTCGCCATTCGCGGCGCGTTCGCGTGGCGGATTGCCGCTGGTGCCACCTATGGCACGGTGCCGGGGTACTCGACGACGTCGAGCACCCGGCCGTGGATTCCTACTTGTGCCGCCCGTGCAGGAACGGAACGAGCTTGCGCAGCAGCTTCATCGTGGAGTCGGTGCGGCTGTAGCTCAGCAGCGCCATGCCCGGAACGGTGAAGCGCTGCACCGCGATCGAATGCGGGCGGGCGAACTCGCGCAGACCCGGTTCGCCGTGGATGCGGCCGATGCCGGAATCGCCGACGCCGCCGAAGGGCAGGCCGGGGATGGCGGCGAAGGCGAGCACGGAGTTCACCGAGGTGGCGCCGACGCGCAGCCTGCGCGCGATGTCCAGGCCGTTCTTCTTCGAGTAGACCGCCGAGGACAGGCCGTACTTGGAGTTGTTGGCCAATTCCACCGCCTCGTCGACGCCGTCGACGGTGCGGATGGTGATGGTCGGGCCGAAGGTCTCCTCGGCCACCGCCTCGGAGTTCTCGTCCACGTCCACCAGCACGACGGGCTCGATGAACGGCGCCTTGACCGACTCGGGACCGCCGAGCACCGCGGTGCCGCCGCTGTTCAGCGCGTCCTCGATGTGGCGGCGCACGATGTCGATCTGACTCGGCATGGTCATCGGGCCGTAGGACGCCTTGTCGCCGGAACCGGGCTTGACGTCGGTGAGGATGCGCTTGACCTCGGCGACGAACTCCTCGCGCACCGAGCGGTCCACGTAGACCCGCTCGACACCGGCGCAGGTCTGGCCGCTGTTGGCGGTGGCGCCCCAGGCGACCGCGTCCGCCGCGGCCTTGATGTCGGCGTCGGCGGCGACGATCACCGCGTCCTTGCCGCCGCACTCCAGCAGCACGGGGGTGAGCCGTTCCGCGGCCGCCGCCATGATCCGCTTGCCGGTGGCGGTGGAGCCGGTGAACGCGATCTTGTCGACGTCGGAGCGGACCAGCGCCGCGCCCGTCGCGCCGTAGCCGTTGATCGTGATGAAGACGCCCTCGGGCAGTTCGGGGTTCGCCGCCGCGAACGCGTCGGCGAGGAAGTTGCCGATGCCGGTGGAGTATTCGCTCGGCTTGAACACGACGGTGTTGCCCGCGGCCAGCGCGTAGGCGATGGAACCGTTCGGCGTGTAGACCGGGTAGTTCCACGGGCCGATCACGCCGACGACGCCGAGCGGGCGCTGCTCGAGCCGCGCGCTGAAGTTCGACATCAGCGCGCCCGGGGACACCCGCTTGGGGCCGAGCACCTTCTTGGCGTTCTTGGCCGCCCAGGAGATGTGCTCGAGCGCGAGCATCAGCTCCAGGAAGGCGTCGTCGAGCGGCTTGCCGTTCTCGGCGTGGATCAACGCGCAGAACTTCTCCGAGTCCTGCACCAGCTTGCTCGACCAGCGCAGCAGGTGGGTGCGCCGCTGGTCGAAACTCAGCGCGCCCCACGTGGCGGCCGCTGCGCGGGCCTTGGCGACGGCGGCGGCAACCGCGTCGTCGTCGGCGATGACGTGCGTGCCGATCACCTCTCCTGTCGCCGGATTGACCGACGTCAGTGCCGTGTCGTGATCGGCCGGTTTGGTGTCGGTGGATGTCACAGTGGGTCTCCTCTTGCCGTCTGCGGTGGACGGTCGATGCGCATGTCCGAGTGGACGGGCAGCCCGTCCTTCCGATGAGAGAATGCTATGTCACAACTCTCAACAGGTCATCAGCTATGCACCAATTGTCTCCGACGCTGTCGGTGGGAAGTGGGACTATCGGGATATGTGCGGACGATATGCGACCACGACCAACCCGGGCAGGCTCGCGGTCGAGTTGGATGCGATCGACGAGACCGGCGCCGCCGACCAGGGCGCTTTCACCAACTACAACGTCGCTCCGACCACCCAGGTGCTCACCGTGGTCGAGCGGCACGACCAAGGCCACGAGGACGACGACCCGAAGCGGCGCGTCCGGCGCATGCGCTGGGGGCTGATCCCGGTGTGGACCAAGGCCGCCGAACCCGGTGTGCCGGTCAAGGGCAAGCCGCTGTTCAACGCCCGAGCCGACAAGGCGGCTACCACGCCTTCCTTCCGCGACGCGGTGAAGTACCGGCGGTGCCTGGTGCCGATGGATGGCTGGTACGAGTGGCTCGTGGAGCCGAATGGGGAGAAGGGCCCGAAAGGAAAGGTCGCCAAGCACCCGTATTACATGGCCAACGCGGACGGTTCCCGTCTCTACATGGCCGGTCTGTGGTCCGTCTGGCGCGATCGGTCGCAGCCGGAGAGCGAGCCGTTGCTGTCGTGCACCATCCTGACCACCGACGCGGTCGGCGATCTGACCCGCATCCACGACCGGATGCCGCTGCCAATGCCGCAGGAGCACTGGGACGCGTGGCTGGATCCGGATCACCCGGCCCCGGCGAGTCTGCTGGAGACGCCCTCCGAGGACGTGGTCGCCGGAATCGTGCCCCGCGCGGTGCCCACCTTGGTCAACAGCGTGCGCAACAACGGCCCGGAACTGCTTGCGCCAGTGGAAGATCAGCAGCAGGCCGAGCAGATCAGCTTGCTCTGATCGCTAGCCGCACCCCTCCGTAGCGGTAGCCTCCGCCCGATCCCCGCAGCACTCCGCGAACTGAGGCGCCGGTCAGACGGCCGCACGCGAGCACCGGCCACAACTCCCGGTTTCGAGCGAAGCGAGATCGAGCATCCGCCGGTCGCGGCCCGGCTCCCGTCCGAGTGGCCGCCGCTTAAGCGACGAAGGAGCAGGCGGTGGCCACTCGGACGCGAGCCATAAGGGGGCCGCGAACACGCAGCGCCGCAGGCGCTGCAAGAAACTACAGGGAGCACTTCACACTGGGTGAAGCGATATTGAGCCCGCACTTGATGATCCCGGCCACCAGGTCGATCAACTTGGTGGTGACATTCCCGCTGAGTTTCTCGGCTTTGCCGGCCTTGTCGTCGCTCTTGGAGCCTTGACCGTCGAAGTCGAAGACCGAATCGCTGACCTGGACGACCGGTGCGTTGTCCGGCGCTGCGGCGGCCTCCGGCGCAAGCAGCGTGACCGAACCAAGGGCCAGGACGAGAGCTCCGGACAACGCGACGATCACGGTGCGCACCCGCTGGTGCGTAGACATTCGCATCACATCCTCTCGAGTCGGGTCGATCTGGCCAGTTCAGTAACGCACAGATCGCGCCGATCGTGGCCGAATTACGCGGATGTCACGGGCGCGGTCACCGCGGCGGTCAGCCGGACCAGGTCGGCGGGCGCCAGTTCGATCTCCAGTCCGCGCCGTCCCGCGCTGCACAGCATCCGGTCCCACGCCAGCGCCGAGTCATCGATCACGGTGGGCAGCAGCTTGCGCTGACCGAGCGGGGAGATGCCGCCGAGCACGTATCCGGTGGTCTTCTCCGCCCGCGTCTTGTCCGCCATGCTCGCCTTCGACGCACCGAGCGCGGCCGCCGCGGCTTTGAGCGACAACGTGTTCGGCACCGGGAGCACGGCCACCGCCAGCGTGCCGGTGGCCAGTTCGATGATCAACGTCTTGAAGATCTGCTCGGCCGCGACCCCGAGTTCGACGCCAAGCGCGTCGACCGCCTCGGTGCCGTAGGAGTCGGCGCGCGGATCGTGCTTGTAGGCGTGTACGCGATGGGGCACCTTCGCCTGGGTCAACGCGCGGATCGCCGGGGTCGAGCCTGCTGCCATGGCCAAACCCTAACGGCGGGCGTGGCACGGTCCGCAACGTGTTTCCCTGCGGATCCGTCGCGAGCCCGTGATCGGCGGGAACACCGGACGGGTCGCGCATGTTGTAGCCGGTACACCGCGTTCGGAAGCAATTCCACCGCGTGAGCAGGCCCTATGGAGATGTGAAGGAGATGCCTGTGCCCGTGCTGCTCCACGACCGTCCGGTGGGGACCGAGGTGTCCCCGATAGACGGCGGATTCTCCTTCGATGTGCCGATGCCGGTAGATTTGGCAGGTACGGCGATCGAAGGGACAGGTGTGACGAGCGACGATGACGTGGCGGCCGACGATGTCGCCGCCGTCGACGATGCCGAGCTGGCGCAGCGGTTCGAACGGGACGCGCTCCCGCTGCTCGACCAGCTCTACGGCGCCGCGCTGCGCATGACCAGGAACCCGGCGGATGCCGAGGACCTGGTCCAGGAGACCTACGTCAAGGCCTATCAGGGCTTCAAGTCGTTCCGGGAGGGCACCAACCTGCGTGCCTGGCTGTATCGGATCCTGACGAATACCTACATCAACTCCTACCGCAAGAAGCAGCGCCAGCCCGCGCAGTATCCGACGGACGAGATCACCGACTGGCAGCTGGCCGCGACCGCCGAGCACACCTCGCAGGGACTGCGCTCGGCCGAGGTGGAGGCGCTGGACGCGTTACCGGACGACGACATCAAAGCCGCGCTGCAGGAACTGCCCGAGGAGTTCCGCATGGCGGTGTACTACGCCGATGTCGAGGGTTTCCCGTACAAGGAGATCGCCGACATCATGGGCACTCCCATCGGTACGGTGATGTCCCGGTTGCACCGCGGCCGGAAACAACTGAAGGGTTTGCTCGCCGATGTCGCGCGCGAGCGTGGATTCAACCGTTCGGGGGAACGCCAGGAGGTCAAGCAGTGAGTACCGAGCGGGACCCCGACATGGAGCTCGATTGCACGGCGGTGCTCGCCGACGTGTGGTTGATGCTGGACGGGGAATGCGACGACGCGACCCGGGCACGGTTGCAGCACCACATGGAGCACTGCAGTCCCTGTATCGAGGCCTACGGCATCGAGGAGAAGATCAAGAGCCTGCTCAGCCGCAAATGCGGCGGCGATCGCGCGCCCGCCTCGCTGCGTGAGCGGCTCACCATCGAGCTCCGCCGGACGGTCGCCACGACAGAGACATCGGTCGAGGCCTCCGAGTAGCCGTGCGAAACGCGAGCGGCACGCCTTCCTCACGGAAGTGCGTGCCGCTTCGTGCTTGCGGGCCGAGCGTCAGCTCAGGCGTTGGGCCGCTTGCCGTGGTTGGCTGCGTTCCCCTTGCGGCTACGCTTCTTACGTCCGCGCTTACCCATGAGTGGTCTCCCTTCTGATTGAAGGCCATTCTTTCACGTGTGGTTGGCTGTACCGTCAGCGGATACAGGGCAACGAGCGAATGAGGTGTCATGGCTGAGGAAGTGCTCGCCGAACTGGTGTCGGTCGTCTACCAGGTGGTCGTCAAGGAAGGCGACGAAGTTCGGGAAGGCGACACTTTGGTGATCCTCGAGTCGATGAAGATGGAGATTCCGGTGGTCGCGGAGTCCAGCGGCACCGTGACGTCGGTCGGTGTCCGGGAAGGCGACGCGATCAAGGCGGGCCATCTGATCGCGGTCATCTCCTGATCGATTGCGGCGGTAGATCTGCATGGCGACCCTGAGTGAGCTGCTGGCCGAGCACACCGACCTACCCGGCGTCGCCGTGGATCATCTGCAGCGGGTGGTGGGCGATTGGCAGTTGCTGGCCGATCTGTCCTTCGCCGATCTGCTGCTGTGGGTCGGTGCGGGGCCGGTGACGGAGGGCGCGGACATCGTGTGTGTCGCGCAGTGCCGTCCCACGACCGCGCCCACCGTGCACCAGGAAGACCTGGTCGGCACGAGCGCGAGGCAGTCCGACCATCCGCAGGTGTTCGAGGCGCTGACCAGCGGCGATACCGTGCGAGCCGACCGGGAGGTCGAGGCGTCCGGCGTCTACCACCCGCATCCGGTGCACGCGGTCCGCGAGGCCATCCCGGTGCGCTGCGGCGACGACGTCATCGCGGTGCTGAGCCGGGACACCGATCTGCAACGCTCCCGGGTGCGCAGTCAGCTGGAGAGCGCGTACGTGGCATGCGCGGACGATCTGTGCCAGATGATCGCCGACGGCACCTTCCCCACCACCGAGGATCGCGCGGCTACCCATTCCAGCCCGCGCGCGGGGGATGGATTCATCCGGCTCGACACCGACGGCACCGTCGTCTACGCCAGCCCGAACGCGCTGTCGGCCTACCACCGGATGGGCTTGCAGTCCGATCTGGCCGGGCAGGATCTCGCGGTCACCACCCGCTCGCTGATCACCGATCCGTTCGACGCCCAGGAAGTGGTCGGCGACATCCAGGCCGCGCTGGCCGGGCGGACCGGGCGGCGGATGGAGGTGGAGGCGCGCGGAGCCACCGTGCTGCTGCGCACCCTCGTGCTGCGCCCACACGGGGAATTGGCCGGCGCCGCCGTGCTCGTCCGCGACGTCACCGAGGTCAAGCGACGTGACCGCGCGCTGCTGAGCAAAGACGCCACCATCCGTGAGATCCATCACCGGGTCAAGAACAACCTGCAGACCGTCGCCGCGCTCTTGCGCCTGCAAGCCCGCCGGACGGAGAACGAGGAAGCGCAGGTCGCGCTCACCGAATCGGTGCGCCGGGTCACCTCCATCGCATCGGTGCACGAGATGCTGTCCATGTCGGTGGACGAAGAGGTCGATCTCGACGAGGTCGTCGACCGGCTGCTGCCGATCATGGCGGATGTGGCCACGGTGCACACCGCGCGCATCAAGGTGCGCCGCGCCGGTTCGCTCGGCGTCTTCTCCGCCGAACGCGCCACCCCCTTGGTGATGGTGCTCACCGAACTGGTGCAGAACGCCATCGAGCACGCCTTCGATTCGGGCGAAAACGGCACGGTGACAATCCGTTCCGAGCGTTCGGCCCGCTGGCTGGACGTCATCATCAGCGACGACGGGCGCGGTCTGCCGCCCGGGTTCAGCCTGGAATCTTCCGACCGGCTCGGCCTGCAGATCGTCCGCACGCTGGTCACCGCCGAACTCGGCGGTTCGATCGGCCTGCATCCCGGTGCCGACATCGGCACCGATGCCGTGCTGCGCGTGCCGCTGGGCCGTCGTTCCGGCCGCTGAGTTCGAGCGCCGGAATCCTCCGATCGGCTCGGTGAGTCGGCGCGGCCGGTCCCGGCAGGCGTCGTCCGCCACGGAGAAGGCGCAGGTCGGTTCCGTGGCTGGTCACGGTGGCACCGATGTGTTGCTCGGAGGTCGCGGTGGCGGCTGCGCGCGTGCGGTTCACGGCTTGCGGAGCGGCGACTGCTCGAATGTCCGTATCGAGCGGAATGCGAGGGCGCCGAACGGATTGCGAGTGTCCCAACCCGGTTGAGAACCAACTACTTTCCCACAGGTCGCGATCTTCCGCGAGCCGAACCGGGCCGCTGTCGCGCCGTAATCCGCGGAGCGGATATTGGTGTCCGGCACAACCGCATTGGTCGGCATCGGGGATTCGTCGCGAAGCGAGACCGATGATTTCCAGTTCGCCGTCGGGTGTGCAAAAACAACACAGCCCGGCACCTATGGGTGCCGGGCTGAAATGCGTTACCGGGCCGGGCTGAATGGCCCGGTAAGGCCGGTCGTCTGATCAGACGACGGTGCGGGTGCGGGTGCGCGCGTTGCGACGCTTGAGCGCCCGGCGCTCGTCCTCGCTCATACCACCCCACACGCCGGCGTCTTGTCCGGACTTCAGGGCCCAGGACAGGCAGTCAGCGGTTACGGGGCAGCGAGCGCAGACCAGCTTGGCATCGGCAATCTGCGCGAGCGCCGGACCACTGTTACCCACCGGGAAAAACAGCTCGGGGTCCTCATCGCGACAGATGGCCTTGTGGCGCCAGTCCATTCCTCTGCTCCTTTGCTGGGCGCCGCGCAGGGCGCCTACGGTTTGTGGTTCGTTCACTTGTGCGACTCGAATGTTTCCGCACGGTTGCTTGTGAATGCTTTCACGAACACCGTAGATGTCAATAGGCACGCGGTGCACCGTGGGGAAGCTCACGCTCTGAAGGCCCCCGTGATGGGAAGCCTGCCCGGTCCTTTGTACTCGCTCCACCGGGATTTCGCAGCACTACCCGCCATGTTTTCCCGGTGTTTCGCCCTCAGTGCGGCCGCGGAGCGACCACTGCGAGGACATCGGGCACGGCAGTGAAATCCACCACGTTGCGCTTCCCGATGAAGTCGCCATCGATTTGCAGGCCGATGGGTTCTTTGGACTCGATTCGTACGGCGGGAACGTCGTCTTCGCGAAATAAATTGCGGGACTTGGGATTTCCGTTGGCAGCCAGGAGCTGTCGCGCGAGCAGCAGGGTCGGCGCCACGCTCATGGAGCGCACCGCGAACACGCCGAGGCCCGTTTCGAACCGGGTGCCCGGGTTGGTGTGCACCGGCGTGGCGTTCAGATAGGTCCACGGTGTGGTGTTGGTAACGAAGGCGTAATGCACGCCGTCCACCGGCTCCCGCCCGGGAATTTCGATCCGAACGCTCGGTTCTTTCCGTTTTGCCCGGAAGAATTGTCGCACAGTTGTTCGAACATATCGGGCAGGCGTGGCGGTGCGGCCGCGAGCACGGCTGGCGTCGATCGCCTCGCAGACGTCGGCGTCCAGCCCGACGCCCGCGCTGAAGCAGAACCAGCGGTCGTCGGCCAGCCCGAGGCCGATCCGGCGGTCGGCGTCCAGGGTGAGCAGGTCGATGAGCTGATTGGTAGCGGTCACCGGGTCGGGGGAGATGCCGAGCGCCCTGGCGAAGACGTTCGCCGAGCCGCCCGGGATCACACCGAGGCGCGGCAACCAGGCTTGACCGTCGTCGAGGACGGGCAGCGGGAGGAAGCCGTTGATCGTCTCGTTGACCGTCCCATCGCCGCCGTGCACCACGATCAGGTCCATTTCGTTGGTGGCGGCCCATTGGGCCAGTTCCGCCGCGTGGCCGCGGTGCTGGGTGTGCGCAACGGTCAGCTGGGTGCGGCTCTCCAGCGCGTGCGCCAGTAGGTCCCGAGTCGCCGGCGTCGTCGAGGTGGCATTCGGGTTCACGATCAGCAGCGTCCGCACGAGGGCAGCCTAGTTGGCGGCTTGCCCGCCCCGGAAAAGCGGCGAGCGATGTACCGCGTGCCGTTGTCCGCGCCCCCGTCAGGACGATCGCGCGGACGGGCGGGCCGTAGGCTTGCCGCGTGAACGAGCGTCAGCAAGGCAAGCGAGGACACCGTGCGCCGCCGCGCACGACGGAGCCGAGTGCGGGCGGGGCGCGATCGTGAGCGACGGGAGTGCGGCGGTGCCCACGACAGTGCGGGCGGCAGGCGCCCTGGTGACGCTGGAAGGCGTCGTCGCCGTGGGCGTCGCGATCGTGCTGGTGGTGCGCGGGCTGCTCGGTCACGACCAGTCCGCGACGAGCGGATACGGCACCGCTGCCTGGTTCGGCATACTCGGCGGCGCGGTGCTGGCCGCGGGCGTCGGCCTGCTGCTGGGGAAACGCTGGGGTCGCGCCATCGCCGTCATCGCGCAGCTGCTGCTGCTCCCGGTCACCTGGTCGCTGCTCACCGACTCGCATCAGCCGGTCTACGGCACGGCGCTCGGGGTCGTCGCGGTCGCCGCGCTGGTGCTGCTGTTCGCGCCGCCGTCCACCCGCTGGATGGCCCAGGACTACGGGGTCGAGCCGGAATAGTCCGCCGTGCGCAGCGCTGCCCGGCAGAGCCGGTCGGCCTGCCGGGTGGTTTCCGGCAGCCGGTAGCGCGGGGTCAGCGCGAGGACCTGTGCGCAAGCGGTGTCGAGGTCGATGTGATGTCCCACGGACACGAACACCGGCTTGACGCCGGTTCTGGTGCGCAACGCCCGCCCGACCACCGCTCCCTCCAGAGTGATGTCGGCGGTCGCGCCACGTTCCGGGCCCGGTTCGGCGTAGTCGCCCCACACGGTCTTCGCCACGCCGATCGTCGGCACGCCGGTGAGCAGCCCGAGGTGGCAGGCCAGGCCGAAGCGGCGGGGGTGGGCGAGTCCTTGCCCGTCGCACACCAGCAGATCCGGTGCGGCATCCAGCTTTTCGAGCGCGGCGAGGGTGGCGGGGATCTCCCGGAAAGCGAGCAGACCGGGAACGTAGGGGAAGGCGGCGACGCCGTGCGCGACAGCGGAAGAGACCGGGCGCAGGGTGCCCGCGGCCAAGACCACTACCGCGGCGGCCACCGCGCCGCTGTCGGCATAGGCGGAATCCAGCCCGGCCACTGTGCGGAACTGCGCGCCCGCGGGGGTGCGCTCGCGGATCAGGGGCCGCAATTCGTCCTGCATCGCCGTCGCCGCTTCGGCGGTGGTGGGCCAGGACGCCGGATCGAGCGGCGGGAACCACGACATACGCGCTACCGCGCGTCGGCGGCCAGCTTGCCGAGCGCGTCGCCCGCCAGCCGGTAGCCCGCCCATTCGGTCTGGGCCACGGCTCCGATCGAATCGTAGAAGTCGATCGAGGGCTTGTTCCAGGTCAGCACCGACCAGGAGACGCGGCTGTAGCCGTGCTCCACCGCCTCCTTCGCCAGGGCCGTGAGCAGTGCCTTGCCGTAGCCGTTGCCCCGCGTCTCCGGCTTGACGTAGAGGTCTTCCAGATAGATGCCGTGCACGCCGTCCCACGTGGAGAAGTTGAGGAACCAGATGGCGCAGCCGAGCAGTTCGGACTCGTCCGCGACCACGTGCGCGAATACCTTCGGCTCCGGTCCGAACAGCGCTGCGTGCAGCTGCTCGGCGGTGACCGTGCATTCGTGCCGCGCCTTCTCGTAGTCGGCCAGGTCATGGACGAGGCCGACCAGTCCGGGCACGTCGGCGGGGACGGCGCGGCGCAGCACGGCGCCGCCGAGGTCGAGGGCGGTGGTGGGGCCGGGTCGGGTCACAGTGACGCTCCGTTGGGTACCAGGTTGTGTGTGCGGATCGCGCGCACGTCATGTTCGTAGCCGAGCACGGTCAGCGCGCCGGTCGACATGGCGAATCGGCGGCCCTCCCGGATGTCGAATTCGGCCCAGCGGGCGATCAGCGCGCGGGAGAAGTGACCGTGCCCCACCAGCACGATATCCCGCTCCGGCAGCGCGGCCGCCACGGCGGCCAGCACCCGGTCGGCACGCTCCCGCACCTGCTCCCGGGTCTCGCCGCCCGGGACGGGGCCGGTCCAGATGGTCCAGCCGGGCACGGACTCGCGGATCTGCGGGGTGGTCAGGCCCTCGTAGGCGCCGTAGTCCCACTCGGCGAGGTCGTCGTCGACCACGGCGCCGGTGAGCCCGGCGAGTTCCGCGGTGCGCCGCGCGCGCAGCCGTGGGCTGGTGCGCACCAACGGATTTCGCAGTTGCAGCGTGGCGAGCAAGCGGCCTGCCGCCACGGCCTGTTCTTCGCCGCGCTCGGTGAGCGGCAGGTCGGTGCGGCCGGTGTGCCGCCGCTGCGTAGACCAGGCGGTCTCGCCGTGCCGGAGCAGCACGACACGGGCGTCGTCGAGTGCGGACATGCCTCCATGATGGTCCACCGATGATCATGAGGCCGCGCCGGTCCGACGCCCCTCGTTCCGAGGCAACCGTATGACCACCCCGTGCCGACCGCCGTGGGCTAGGACTCGATCGGGTCCCCGAGTTCGAGCACCACCAGTGGCAGCGGTCGCGAGACCTTGGACTGGTAGTCCGCGAGCAACGGATTGTTCGTCGTCACCCAAGCCGCGAACTCGTCGTACTCGGCTCCCTCCAGCGCCCGCGCCGTGCCGCGATAGGTGGTGGCCCCCAGCTCGATGGTGACGGCGGAATCGGCTTTCACGTTGTGGTACCAGGCCGGGTACCGGTCCTCGATGAACGAACTCACGTAGCGGGTTTCGCCGCGGCGCAACACGCCGAGCGGGACCACGTGCCTCTTACCGCTCCTGGCGCCGGTGGTGGTGAGCAGGATCAGCTCACCGCCTTCGTACGCGCCGCCGACCTTGCCCGCGTTGTCGCGGAACTCCTGGATCACGCCGTCGTTCCAGTGCGCGATGTCGTCGTCGGGGAACTTCTGGTTCCACGGCGCGTCCGGGTCGTCGTAAGAGGTGATGGCAGCGTTGTCTTCGGTTGTGGCGGGTCGATCTTCGCTCATCCCAGCAGTGTGCTCCATGCCACCGACAAGTTCGCCGTCCCTCAGGCGAACGCGTGGAGTTCGCCGTCGCGCAGCTCGAGGACGGTCGTCCCGAGGACCGTGAGCGAGATGGGGCTTCCGGTATGGCCGGGCCGCTCCACCGGGATGCGCCCTGCTTCGGCTCCCGTCGCGGGGTCCAGGACGGTGAGCGCGCCGGAGGTAGGCAGCAGCAGCTTGCCTGCCATGAGCGCGGGGGATCCGAGGGCGCCGCCCGCGGTCCACAGTGGGTCGAAAGTGCTGCCGTTCAACGCGATCACGCTGTTACCGGTGAACACCAAGTAGGCCGATCCGATGCGGGTGGTGGTCGTCGCCTGGCTCAACGGCGCCGAGAGCTGATGCACCACAATCGGATTGCCGTTGCTGTCGTAGACGGCCAAGCGCGGCGGCAGCGGCTCGGCCCCCGTCGCGGCGCCGGGGAAGTAGAGCACGATGCGGCTGTCGGACACCGCGATGACCTTGGCTTCCGGGGAATCCGCTCCGGGACCGGTCAATACGTGCGAGCCGTACTCCTCCGGCACCGTGTTGTCCTTGGGGGCCGGGTTGAGCACGGTGAGCCGCTGTGCCGGGTCGACGGGGCAGCGTTCCAGCACGGCGAGCCGGGACGGACTGGAACCGGACGACAGCAACGTGCAGCCTCGGCGCGGCTGGGTCTTGACGTTCACCGGGGCGTCGACGAAGCCGTACTCCACGGTGCGCACCAGGTCCGAGCGCCACATCTCCAACCGCTGCGGCCCCTGCGCGAGCAGATAGGTGCCGTCCACCGACAGCCGCACGTCGCGATCCATGTAGCTGCTGCGCGCGGTGCGACGAGCGCCGCTGTCGCCGGCCAGCATCGTGGCCTGGCTGCAGCCGCGCTCGTCGCGGTAGACGGCGATCACCATGCCGTACTGGCCCTCGACCCCGCACAACGGAATGTCGCGCCGGTACTTCCACAGCTGGTCACCGGTGCGCGGATCGCGACCGGTGACCGTGTCGCCGTCACCGGTCACCACGACGCCGCCGGACACGAGCGCCCGCGCGCTCGCGCCGTCCGGCGCGTGCCACAGCTCACGTAGCGCGGCCGGCAACCGATCGGCCGCGGCCGGGGTCGGCACCGTGGAGGACGCGGTCACCGACTCCGTGCCGTGCGCGTCCCCGCGCACCCACACCACGGCCCCGGCGATCACCACGAGAACCGCGATCGCGACTGCGGAAAGGATGTCGGCGCGCGTCCGCCGCTCGGGTGCGAGCACGAATGCGAGACTAGCCGATCCGGTGGGTCAGGCCGATGCGGCGGCCGCGGGCTCGGCCGCGCTCCCGGCGTCCTCGGTCACCCCGTCGCCCTCGCCCGACCGACGGCGCCTGCGCCTGCGACGAGCAGGCCGGTCGGTCGCGTCGGATTCCGCCCCGGCGTCGTCATCCGAGGACTCGGCGGTCGGCTCCGCCGCGGCCGGGGTGTCGGTGGCGTCGCCGGTCGCCTTGCGCCGCCTGCGCCTGCGGCGGGCGGGCTTGTCGGCGTCGGCCACCGGTTCGGCGTCCGCGACCTCGTCGCCCGTCGGGGCATCGGTGTCATCGGCGGTGACGTTCGGGGCGTCTTCGATCGGCTGACCGCCGCGGGTGCGCTTGCGGTTGCGCTTGCGCGCGGTACGAGCAGGGCGCTCGACCACCACCGCGTCCGGATCGCGTTCCTGCTTCACCTTGCGCACCACGCCGGTCACGCCCTCGGGAATGCCGAGATCGGAGTACAGGTGGGGCGAGCGCGAGTACGTCTCGACCGGTTCGGGGATGCCGAGCCCGAGCGCGTTGTCGATCGCCGACCAGCGGTTGAGCTCGTCCCAGTCGATCAGGGTCACCGCGACGCCGGTGCGCCCGGCCCGGCCGGTGCGCCCGATGCGGTGCACGTAGGTCTTCTCGTCTTCCGGGCACTGGTAGTTGATGACGTGCGTGACGTCGTCGATGTCGATGCCGCGCGCCGCGACGTCGGTCGCGACCAGCACGTCGATGGTGCCCTTGCGGAACTTGGTCAGCGCCTTCTCGCGGGCGATCTGTCCGAGGTCGCCGTGCACCGCGCCGACCGCGAAGCCGCGTTCGGCGAGTTCGTCGGCCACCTTCTGCGCGGTGCGCTTGGTGCGCGTGAAGATCATCGTGGCGCCGCGGCTCTCGGCCTGCAGGATGCGCGCGATCAGCTCGCTCTTGTCCAGGGCGTGCGCGCGGTAGACGAACTGCGCGGTGCGATCGTGCACCGCCGAGTCGTGCGGCTCCTCGGCCCGGATGTGCGTCGGGCGGGTCAGGAAGGTGCGCGCCAGGGTGATGATCGGTCCGGGCATGGTCGCCGAGAACAGCATGGTCTGGCGCTTGTCCGGGACCATGCCGAGGATGCGCTCGATGTCCGGCAGGAAGCCGAGGTCGAGCATCTCGTCGGCCTCGTCCAGCACCAGCACGCCGATCTTGCCGAGGATCAGGTGCTGCTGATCGGCCAGGTCCAGTAGTCGTCCGGGCGTGCCGACCACCACGTCGACCCCGTCGCGCAGCGCCGCGATCTGCGCCTCGTAGGGGCGGCCGCCGTAGATGGACGCGACGCGCAGCGGTCCCCGATGGTTGGTCAGGTACTTGCTCGCGTTCTCCAGATCCTGGGTGACCTGGATGCACAGCTCGCGCGTCGGCACGATGACCAGCGCTCGCGGCGTGCCGTCCAGCGGTGTGGTGCCCGATTCCGCGGTCGCGATCCGGTGCAGCAGCGGCACGCCGAATCCGAAGGTTTTACCCATACCGGTGCGGGCCTGACCGATGAGATCTTCGCCGGCGAGCGCCAGCGGAAGGGTCAGTTCTTGAATGGCGAAAGTACGTTCGATTCCGATCTCGCCGAGTGCGCGGACGATTTCCGCGCGCACGCCCAATTCGGCGAATGTCGGGGCGGTATGCGTCGCGTCCAGTTCGGCCGTCAACAGGGTCTCCGCCAGACCTGGTTCCTGATCGACTGTGATCTTGCTCAGGGTTCGTGCCTTCCTCGTAATCACGTCCCGCGCGCACGAGGTGGGGCGGACCGGGCGGTCCACGACGACCACGACTCCGCAGGCGATACTTCACCCGGCCACGCTCCGGATGCCGGGCGCCTGCCGCGAAAAGCGGCGACTACCTCGCAAGACATCGGCGCGGCGCACTGGTGACGCGGATTGGTGCGCGCACATTTTCCTGTCCAACGAAAACTTCGCACTCGAAAGCGGCCGGCCGTCGCAGCGGCGTCTCCGCGGTGTGCGTGAGCGCGACGTCCGGCGACTCTGTCGAGCGAAACTTTCCGTTGTCCGACGCGATTGTAGCGTGATATTGTGCGTCGCTCGAATTGCCGCCGCGGCGCGCTATCGAAAATCCCTCGGACCCCTCGTGTGCTTTCGCCGCGCCGGGCGCGCACGTACGCTGCGCCACATGGGAATTCATCCGGCGCGGCAAATCTGGGCGACGCTCGAACCGCTACACGATGTCGTCTATTTCGGAACCGGCGTCAAGGAGGCGGGCGTCGGGGTCGGGTTGCGCGGCTACTGGCAGACCTACTTCGCTTTCCGCGCCGCCCCGCTGGGCGCGGTGACGCCCGCCGCTGTGCAGGCGATCTTCGCCGGATTCCATCCCGACATGGTCCGTCGCGCGCTTCCGGAGGCGTGGGAGCGGGCGACGCCGCAACGCTGCCTGGACGCGCGGCTGGACCTGGCCACCGGTCTGCTGCGCCGCGTGGGCGCGGGTGACGCCGTCTGCGCCCGCGCGGTCGAATTGCTGGCACCGGTGCAGCGCACGGCCGATCCCACGGGGCGGGCGCTGTTCGCCGCGAACGCCGCCCTGCCACTGCCCACCGACCCGGTGGCCGCGCTGTGGCAGCTGAGCACCTCGCTGCGCGAGCACCGCGGCGACGGCCACGTCGCGGCCTTGGTGACCCACGGTCTCGATGGACGTCAAGCGCTGGTCGTGCAGGTGGCCGCGGGTAAGGCGCCCGAATCGGTGATGCGCCCCGCGCGCGGGGTGTCGGAGACGGAGTGGGCGGACGCTTTCGACGAGTTGCGCGCCCGTGGCTTGGTCGCCGGAGAACCGGTCACGCCCACCCTCACCGGCAGCGGCGCGGCATTGCTGGCCGAGGTCGAAGCCGAGACCGACGAAGCGGCGTGTACCGGAGCGCTCGCGGTGCTGTCGGCCGACGCGATCACGGAGTTGACCACCTCGCTCGCGCCCCTGGTACGCGACGTGCAGGAGGCGGTGGTCCCGCCGCTCAATCCGGTCGGCATGGGACCGCGGTGACGCTGGGGGGAGTTGCCTGTTACCCGCGGTACCGATATATGAGACTCTCTTCGCTGTGAGTCTTGCCGACACCGTCACTCTCGCCGCGCGCAACGCGTGGGCCTTGACCTTCGGCTCCGGTATCGAGGCGCCGGACCCGACTCCCGCGACGATCCTGTGCGACCAGCCGCACCGGCAGCTGCGGCGGTTCGAGCGAGCCGACGGGACCGTGCCGGAGGGAGATTCCGCCGTTCTGCTGGTCCCGCCGCTCGCTGCGCCCGCCACCTGTTTCGATCTACGGCCCGAGCAGAGCCTGGCGCGCTTCCTGCTCGAGATCGGCCGCAGCCCGTACGTCGTCGACTACGGCGCGATCACCTTCGCCGACCGGCGCATGGGGTTCGAGGACTGGATCGACGGCATCCTGCCCGAGGCGGTGCTGCGCACCAGCGCCGACCGCGACGGACGCGCGGTCGATCTGGTGGGCTGGTCCCTCGGCGGCACGCTGGCCTTGCTGACCGCCGCGGCGCATCCCGAGTTGCCCATCCGTTCGATCACGGCCGTCGGCTCGCCGCTGGACTACGACCGGATGACCGGCGTGCCGCAGCTGCGCGCCGTCGCGCGCCTCACGGGTGGCCGGGCCACCTCGACCGTCATCCGCGCAGCCGGTGGCGTTCCTGCGACACTGACTCGAATCGGCTACAAGGTCACCGCCTGGGATCGCGAGCTGACCCGCCCGTGGTTCGTCGCCAGCAATATCGCGCGCACCGAGGCGCTGGCGAAAATGGAGACGATCGACCGGTTCATGGCTGAGATGCCCCGGCTATCCGGGGCGCTTCTACGGACAGCTGTGGGGCAGGTTCATCCTGCACAACGACATCGGGCGCGGTGCCGTCGTCCTCGGCGGACGCCGGATCGAGCTGGATCGGGTGACCGTGCCGGTGCTGCTGGTCGGCGGGCCCTCCGACGTGATCACCCCGGCCCCCGCCGTCGAAGCGGGGGCCCGCGTGCTCACCGGAGCGGCGCTGGTCCGCTACGAGACCGCCCCCGGCAGTCACCTCGGCATCCTGGCCGGACCGACCGCGCGTGACACGACATGGAGTTACCTGGAGAAGTTCCTGGCCGAGACCGCGTGACCCGCGCCGAGTATTACGCTGGGGCGCATGGGAGCACAGTCACCTGCCGCGTTAGGTGTTTCGTCGACCGACCCAGCGAACCTCTTCATCCCCGCGAGCCATCCCGGCGTGACCGAGCTGTTCGCGGTGCTCGCCTACGGCGAGATCTCCGCGTTCTACCGGCTGGCCGAGGAAGCCAAGCTGTCGCCGACCCTGCGGGGCAAGGTGGCGGTGGCGGCGATGGCCGCGGCCGAGATGGAGCATTTCAAGACGCTGGAGTCCGCGCTGGCCGCTCGGGGCGCCGAAGTCTTCGACGCCATGGCGCCGTTCGTGCGCGCGCTGGACGACTATCACGCCTCGACCGATCCCTCGACGTGGCTCGAGTCGATGGTGAAGTTCTATGTCGGTGACGGCATCGCCGCGGACTTCTACACCGAGATCGCGGGCGCGCTGACCCCGGACATCGCCGCGGTGGTTCGCGACGTGCTCGCCGAGACCAGTCACTCGGAGTTCGTCGTCGAGGAGGTGCGGCGGGCGGTCACCGAGAGCCGCTCCGAACGTGACCGGCTCACCCTCTGGGGCAGGCGGCTGCTCGGTGAGGCGATCACGCAGGCGCAATTCGTCATGGCGCAGCGTGACGAGCTCACCGATCTGGTCCTCACCGCCACCGGCGACCTCAACGGCATCGCCGCGCTGATCGAGCGGATGCAGGACAGTCACGCCGAGCGCATGGCGGTACTCGGTATCTGAGCGCGGCTACGCGTTGGCCGCGCGGTTGGGCACCAGCCGCAAACCGGGCGCGTGGGTGCTCGCCCGGTCGATCAGCCAGACGACGACGCTCTGGTCCCGGCGGTCGGATTCCAAGTTCTCGAACGGGACCTCGACCACGCCGTGCACCGGATGGTCGAGGTGCAACGTGCCGGAACCGGGCGCGCCGACCCGATGCGGCTTCCAGCGGTCGGCGAAATCCGGCAGCGCGCGCAGCGCCTCGATCGTCTCGAGCAGCGCGTCGTCGCCGGGCCAGTGGAGTTTGGCGCGGCAGAGCGCGGAGGTGAAAGTGTCGGCGGCTTCCTCCCAGTTGCGCAGGACGCGCCGTGCCGCGGGGTGCACGAAGGTGTACCAGGCCAGATTGGGCTGATCCGGTCCGTCCAGCAGGCCCAGTGGGGCGACGAAATCGGCCCACGCCTGGTTCCAGCCCAGCACGTTCAGCCTGCGGCCGACCACGAACGCCGGGGTCGGCTCCAGGGCGTGCAGGATCGTCTCGATCGTCGGAGCCACCTGCTCCTGTGCGGCTTCGCCCCCGGGGCACCGGGATTCGTTGCCGGAAGCCACCGCGAGCATGCCGAAGTACTGGCGGTCGTCGCCGCGCAGCAGCAGCGCGTCGGCCAACGCGTCGATCACCGCGAGCGACGGGTTGGTGTCGCGCCCTTGCTCGAGCCGGGCCAGGTAGTCGGCGCTGACGCCCGCGCGGACGGCGACCTCCTCGCGGCGCAGCCCGGGAGTCCGGCGGCGTCCGCCCTCGGGCAAGCCGACGTCCGACGGCCGCAGCTCGGCGCGCCGGGCGATGAGGAACTCCGCGAATCCGTTACTGGCCATAGGTCCCATCGTGCCTGGTCCGAGGACGGTTATCCGCGCCCTGTCAGGTCCAGGATAACGGCGGTCTGGCTACCGGACCGCGGTCCGGTCATTGTCGGAGGCATGACATCTACCTCGGAATCCACCACGCTGAAGTCCGGTTCGTGGGCGCTGGACGCCGCGCACTCCTCGGTCGCCTTCACCATCCGCCATCTCGGCATCGCCAAGGTCCGTGGCGGATTCACCCGGTTCGAGACCGAATTCGTGGTCGACGAGTCGGGCGCGGCCACCGTGGGCGCGACGATCTACCTCGATTCCTTCGACACCGGCAACGCCGACCGGGACGCGCACATCCGCACCGCCGACTTCCTCGACGTCGCCAATCGCCCCACGCTGACCTTCCGCGCCAACCATCCGGTGCTCGTCGCGGAGACCTTCGAGGTCGAGGGCGAGGCCACGCTCGGCTCGATCACCAAGCCGGTCACCCTGGCGGTCGAGTGGGGCGGTGTGCAGGACTTCGGCCCGACCGGCGATCGGCATGCCGGTTTCTCCGCCACCGGCACCATCAAGCGGACCGATTTCGGCGTCGGCGGCCCGCTGCCCGGCATGCTCAGCGACACCGTGAAGATCGAGCTCGAGATTCAGCTCATCGAGCCGAAGTGAGCTTCCCCGGCGGCCACCACTAGCCTGGACTCGACAGCACAGGACTCTCAGGTTCGGAGGTTGGCCGTGGAGGTCAAGATCGGTATTTCGGATAGCCCGCGCGAGCTGGTGATCAGCAGCGCGCAGACCCAGGAAGAGGTCGAGGCGCTGGTGTCCGGTGCGCTCGGCGGCGACGGCGGCGTCTTGGCTCTCACCGACGAGAAGGGCCGCAAGTTCCTGATCCAGGCTTCGAAGGTCGCCTACGTCGAGATCGGCTCGACCACCGGCGGCCGCGTCGGTTTCGCCGCGGTCTGACTCCCGGTTTCCGGCCGACAAGCAACGAGCCCTTGTTCCCGATACATCGGGGACAAGGGCTCGTTCGTCGTCGTAAGCGCTCAGTCGATGGGGTGCAGCGGCACGTGCTTCAGGCCGCCCCACGCCAGGGAGACGGTGGTGTCGACCGCCTCCTCCTTCGGGATCGGCCGATCGGCCTCCAGCCAGTATCGCGCGGTGAACTGGCTCGCGCCCACCAGGCCGACGGCCAGGATGCGGGCCCGGTAGGGGTCCAGGCCCGAGTCGTGCGCGACCAGGTCGAAGACCGCGTCCACGCAGGCCTCGGTGGCCTGCTCGACCCGGCGCTGCACCTGCGGCTCGCTGGTGAGGTCGGACTCGAAGACCAGGCGGAAACCCTGCATCTCGTTGTCCACGAAATCGAAGTACGCCTGCACCGCCGCGCGGACGCGCTGCTTGTTGGACGTGGTGGAGCGCAGCGCTTGGCGCACGCTGGACACCAGCATGTCCACGTAGTTCTGCAGCACGGCGAGGTAGAGCTCCAGCTTGCTGCTGAAGTGCTGGTACAGCACCGGCTTGCTCACTCCGGCGCACTGCGAGATCTCGTCCATGCCCGCGGCGTGGTAGCCGCGCTGCACGAAGACTTCGCTTGCCGCGGCGAGTAGCTGTTGACGTCGCTCGTCGCGCGGAAGCCGGGTACCGCGTTTGGCGGGTGCCATGGCCTCGGACGACGATCGACGGGACGTCATCCGGTCCACGAGGTCAGTCATTTCGGCTCTCCCAGTCGATTCCCCGGCAAAGGGGTGTGCACCGGGTTGTCTCATGAACGATACCCGGTTGTTGCCCGCCCGCGGATCGGGGCCGGACAACTGGTGCCACCCGGAGAGACATTGTCGCACCGAAGGGGCCGGCCGATGTGCCCGTGAGTGGGGATGCGCTGCTGTGCGACTCTGGTGACCGTGACCGACCGACCGGAGAGACCGCCCGGCGGGCGGCGTGGTGCGCGCCGCCCGGCTGGCCCCGGAGCGCCCGGTTCCGTAGGGTCGGACAGCATGGCGAGAACCTGGCCAGAGGCGCGAACGGATGGGGCGGCTCGGACCGGCGCAGCCAAGCGTTCCGGAGCCGGCGGCGGGTCGCCCGGCCGCAAGACGAGCAAGCGCAAGCGCGGCACGGCCCCCGAAACACCTGCGCCGCAGACTGATTCGGACCGGCAGCAGTCCGATCGGGAGGGTGTCGAGGTCTACGATCCGCTCGGCCTCTACTCCCACAAGGCCGAGCGGTCCCATCAGCCGCTGCGCGCCCGCTGGGATCCCACGTCCCCCGACGAGGGCAGGGACCGCGGTCGCCCCGAACGGGACGCCAAGAAGCAGAGCGCGCTCGGCAGATTCGTCTCCACCTACGGCTGGCGGGCGTACGCGTTGCCCGTTCTGGTCGTGATCACCGTTCTGGTCGCCGTCGACGCGGTGCGCGCGGCCGACACCGACAGCACCGCCGGATCGGATCCGGGGCTCGGGCGACTCAGCCCGGCCACCGCCACCGCGGGCATCATCGGCGCCCCACCGGGCGACGGGCACTTTCCCACCGATCTCCCCACCGGAGCACTGCCCGATGGCGGCGGGTTCGCCGAGACCGGCGCCGGCTCCTGGCACGTGGTGCCCGGCACCACGGCCCAGATCGGCACCGGAACCGCGACCGTCTTCCGCTACACCGTGGAGATCGAGAACGGCGTGGACACCTCCGGCTTGGGTGGTGACGAGGCCATCGCCAAGATGGTCGATTCCACCCTGGCCAATCCGAAGAGCTGGGTGCACGACCCCAAATTCGCGTTCCGCCGGGTCGACCAAGGCGACGCCGACTTCCGCGTCTCGCTAACCTCGCGCGGTTCCAGCCGCAAGGAGTGCGGTTTCGACATCCCGATCGACACCTCCTGCTACAACGCCGACGATCGCCGCGTGGTGCTCTCGGATGTGCGCTGGGTGCGCGGCGCGCTCGCCTTCGAGGGCGATATCGGCTCCTACCGGCAGTATCTGATCAACCACGAGGTCGGCCACGCCATCGGCTACCACCAGCACCAGGCGTGCGAGACCGACGGCGGGCTGGCGCCGGTGATGATGCAGCAGACCTTCGGCACCCGCAACGACGACATCGCCGCCCTCGATCCGCACGGCGTGGTCCCGATGGACGGCAAGCGCTGCCGCTTCAACCCCTGGCCCTACCCGCGCGGGTAAGGGCGGGGCGGCTGTCACGCCGTGTCCGGTATACGGAACGATGGATGGGAAGAACGGCCCGGTCGCCGGTGTTGCACAGTTGACCCAGCCCGCCACGGGCGTCATACCCGCCGCAGCGATCGGCCAAGCGATTCGAGGAGTCCTGGACGTGTCATCACCCAAGTCCCTGCCGCCACTTGTCGAGCCGGCCGCGGAGCTGACCAGGGATGAGGTAGCCCGCTACAGCCGACACCTGATCATCCCCGATCTCGGCGTGGACGGACAGAAACGTCTGAAGAACGCCAAAGTGCTGGTGATCGGCGCAGGCGGCCTCGGCTCGCCCGCCCTGCTGTACCTGGCCGCCGCGGGTGTGGGCACGCTCGGCATCGTCGAGTTCGACGAGGTCGACGCCTCGAACCTGCAGCGTCAGATCATCCACGGCGAATCCGACATCGGCCGTCCGAAGGCCGACAGCGCGCGCGACTCCATCCTGGAGATCAACTCCGGCATCGATGTCCGGCTGCACAAGCTCCGGCTGGAACCGGAGAACGCGGTGGACCTCTTCCGCGAGTACGACCTGATCGTCGACGGCACCGACAACTTCGCCACCCGGTACCTGGTCAACGATGCCGCGGTGCTCGCGGGCAAGCCGTACGTGTGGGGCTCGATCTACCGCTTCGAGGGCCAGGTCTCGGTGTTCTGGGAGGACGCCCCGGACGGGCGCGGCATCAACTACCGCGACCTGTACCCGGAGGCCCCGCCGCCCGGCATGGTCCCGTCCTGCGCCGAGGGCGGCGTGCTCGGCGTGCTGTGCGCGTCGATCGGTTCGGTGATGGTCACCGAGGCCATCAAGCTGATCACCGGCATCGGCGAGCCGCTGCTGGGTCGTCTGATGGTGTACGACGCACTGGACATGAACTACCGCACCATCAAACTGCGCCGCGACCCGGAGCGTCAGCCGATCACCGAACTGATCGATTACGAGGCGTTCTGCGGCGTGGTGTCCGAGGAGGGCCAGGCGGCCGCGGCCGGTTCCACCATCACCGCGCGCGAGCTCGAAGAGCTGCTGGCGTCGGGCAAGCCCATCGAGCTGATCGACGTGCGCGAGCCGGTCGAGTGGGACATCGTGCACATCGAGGGCGCCAAGCTCATCCCCAAGGACCGCATCCTGTCCGGTGAGGCGCTGTCCGAACTGCCCCAGAACCGTCCGATCGTGCTGCACTGCAAGACCGGCGTGCGCTCCGCCGAGGCCCTGGCGGCCCTCAAACGCGCGGGCTTCTCCGATGCCACCCACTTGCAGGGCGGTGTGATCGCCTGGGCGAATCAGGTGGACAAGTCGCTCCCGGTGTACTGAGGCGGATACGGCGCGCCGGAGGCGCGCCAAATCAGACACGACGTACCGTACGGCCGTGACTTCTGTGGAACCTCCCGAGCATGTGCGTGCCACGTTCGGTCTGCGCGAAGTGACCCCGGTTTCGCTCGGTGACTGGGAAGGCGGTTGGCGCTTCGGCGACGTGGTGCTGAGTCCCGTCGCCGATCACGCGCGCGCGGCGTGGTCGGCGAAGATCCGCGAGACGCTGAAGGTCGACGGTTTGCGGCTGGCGCGTCCGGTGCGGGCCACCGACGGCCGCTACGTCGTCTCGGGCTGGCGTGCGGACACCTATCTGGAGGGCGCACCCGAGCCGCGGCACGACGAGGTGGTCTCGGTGTCGCTGCGCCTGCATCAGGCGACGGCGGATCTGGAGCGGCCGCGCTTTCTCGCCCAGCCACCGGTCGTGCCGTGGGTGGACATCGACGTGTTCGTCGCCGCCGATCGCGCCGCCTGGGAGCCGGTGCCGCTGCGCAGCCTCCGCGCCGGGGGTGCGTCCCTGTCGACCTCCCCGGACGGCCGGCGCAGCATCGAACTGATCGGTCAGCTGGCCACCCTGCGCAAACCGGTGCAGACCCCGCCGCAGCTGGTGCACGGTGACCTGTTCGGCACGGTCTTGTTCGCGGGCGCGCAGGTCCCCGGACTCTCCGACATCACCCCGTACTGGCGGCCGGTGCCCTGGGCGGCGGCAGTGGTCGTAGTGGACGCCCTGTCCTGGGGTGGCGCGGACGACGGCTTGCTCGATCGCTGGGCGGACCTGCCGGAGTGGCCGCAGATGTTGTTGCGCGCGGTGATGTTCCGGCTGGCGGTCCACGCGCTGCACCCACGGTCGACGCCCCAGGCGTTCCCGGGTCTGGCGCGCACGGCGGACATGGTGCGCCTGACCCTTTGACAGCGGAGTTACTCTCCGGCAATGTGATGCGAAGTCGCGGGTCTTGCTGATCCGATCCGGCGGACACTTCACCCACATGCGGAGGGGATTCGTGGCGGCCGCCCGCTGTCGCCAATGCCGGGAATGCCGGATACTCGCGGTAACGCATGTGCGTGCCGCATGTGCCAGGAGACCCTCGCCGAGAGAGGTTGACGAATGCTGTTAGTTGTCCCGCGGCGGCCGACCGTGGGGACCGCGTCGTGTGGAGGGCGTGCATGACGACCTTGTCGGACTTGGATCTCCCTGATCTGCCACATCCCAAGTACGCCAGCGGCGGTCTCAATGCGGTCGTCGACACGGCGAACGTGTACATGCAGAACTCGGTCTTCCTTTTCGCGTCGGGTTGGGACGGCGGGCAGAAGGACATGATCGCTTGGTTGGCGGACAAAAAAGTGTGGGGCAACGACGGGCTGCTGAGCACGGCAGGCCAAAAGCTCACCAAGGATGGCGCCCAGACGCTCGAACCCGGATCGTCGGTGCTGGTCGACAAGTACGAAGACAAGCGCGGTGCATTTCTCGACAAAACGTCAGAACTGCAGGCGCAGAACGGCAGCGTGAACGAAAGCGCCATCGCGAGCTTCGACACCTCGAACAAGGCGTTCCAGGATGTCAAAGAGATCGTGAACGGGCTCAAAACCGAGTTGGAGCGTGAACCCGGTGAGCACCAGCTGACCCGATTGCCCGATGGCAACTTGCACCTGACCGCCGCCGAGGAAAACCGGTTGCTGCAGCTGCTCCTGGAGGGCGTCGACCGTGTGCACGACACGATCGAGGACGCGGACAGCGGCATGCAACGGAACGCGGGCAATATCTACAAGATGATTCCGGACCTCCCGCGCAACCCCTACGGCAGCGCACCGGATGCCGGCCCCCGAGCTCCGTGGGCGCCGACCGCGAGCAGCGCTACGTGGTCACAGGGCACCGGGACACCGGACGATATCATCGCGAAGGCTCGGGAACAGTTGGCGCTCGGTGTCTCCGAAATCGGCGGCAACAATGTCCCGATGTTCCGTGGTAAGGATGGCAAGCTCTACAAGGCCCCCTACAACATCAACGACGCGTGGTGCGCGGCATTCTCCACCTGGACGTGGGATCAGGCCGGTTACAACGTCGAGTGGACCAACCCGAACTACGTGCCCTCGATCTGGAACGACGCCAAGCACATGGGATTGGCGGCGAACATCTCGAGCGCCCAGAAGGGCGACATGATCATTTTCGACTGGGAGGGTGACGGAACCCCCGACCATGTCGGAATCGTCGAGTCCGTGGACCCACGAACCGGCCGGATCACCACGATCGAGGGCAATTCCAGTGATCAATTGAAATCCAACAGCTATTCCATGAACGCGGGGTCGCTCGTCGGCGTCGTCAAGCCGCCGTCCAACCAGGCGAAGGCTTCCTGACGGTTCCGGTGCGCCGCGCACGGACTATCGCGACAGTTCCGTGCGCGGCGCGCCGATCAATGCGCGGCGGTATCAGCTCGACAGATCGTTCACCGAAGCGGACTCATTGCCGGACAGCGAGATTCCCAGGTTCGCGGCGGTGCGATCGCCCTCGTCGTCCCCGTGCTGGAATTCGACGGCGGAACCCGCCGACAGCACTTCGACGTTGAGGCACAGCGACTGGAGTTCCTTGAGCAGGACCTTGAACGATTCCGGGATGCCCGGTTCCGGGATGTTCTCGCCCT
>NZ_JBSGDA010000038.1:0-49472 GCF_053602135.1 Nocardia sp. NPDC004573 | reverse complement strand
CTTGCCGACATCGAGCCCGAGCACCGTGATCGGGTTGCCCTCGTAGATGCCCGCGATGTTGTCGAAATCGGCGGTGATCTGCAGAGTGTTGCCCACCGCGTCAATAGCCGAATCCGGCAGCAGGGTGCAACCACCCACCGTGACCGCCGCCGCGGTGACGGCGAGTGCCTTGATTGCGCCGACCTTGCTCCCCGAACCAAGCGTCAGCACAGCGGGCCCTGAAGGTCTCGGATGATGCCGGTATACCCGTTCGGACGCGAATGCTTGGGTTTCGGTGGGTGGACTACGCCGCATCGTTGCGGAACATGCAGCGGCAGGGTCGATCGCGACGCGCCTCGCTGGGCTGTGGACCGGTGCCGAATCGAATCCGCGGTTCGTGTTGTCCACCCCCAGGAAACCGGCCCGAGTCCATGAGTGGCATATCCGCCAGTCGACCTGCAGTGCACGCCGGCGAGGGGGTCGTGATGGTGGCTCATCAGCCACTCCCTTCATCAGAATGACGGAATCGTCACACATGACATTTGGTTCAGTCAATAGTCGGCTGACGGATACGTCACAATTGATAGCGACGGGGAACTCGGATGCCATTCGCATCCAGTCGGTCACCGATGCGCCCGTCGAGGCATCTCATACGCAACCGCCTGGTGCGATTAGCCGCTAACGGGCGAGGGGCGCCTCGGCCTGCATGCGCGCAGCATACAATAACGAGCACGATGTTGCCGGTATCTCTTGACCTGCGAATCGGCCGCTGACCGAGGTCATGGCGCTCGGTCCCGCGCCATGCGACGTGGGGGCGGTTGTCTGTCGAAGACGGCGGTCACAGCTGTGGCCAAGGGGAGCCGGGCGACTCAGCGTCGGATCGACGGCGGTGCATGATGGTCGGCGATACGCTGGGCAGTGTCGAAAGGTAAGCGCATGGCGCCTGACGTTCGTGCACCTGCAGGGTGGATCGCACACCGCTGATGGTCGACGATGATCCGCTGCGGACCCGCCGTGATGTGACTCTGCCTGTCACGGTCGAGTTGAGCGCGTCCGGGTTCGAGGACGCCGAAGAAATCGGACGTGGTGGTTTCGGTGTGGTGTATCGCTGTACCCAGGTGGCGCTGGACCGCACGGTAGCGGTGAAGGTGCTGACCGCAGAGCTGGACGAGAACAACCAAGCGCGGTTCTTCCGCGAGCAGCGGGCGATGGGACGGCTGACCGGGCATCCGAACATCGTCACCGTGCTGCAGGTCGGTGTCACCGCGAGCGGGCGGCCCTATCTGGTGATGCCGTATCACCCGTTGGATTCGCTGGATGCGTGGATCCATCGACAGGGTCCGATGTCGGTGCAGACCGTGCTGTGGATCGGGGTGAAGATGGCTGGTGCGCTGGAGAGTGCGCATCGGCTCGGCATCGTGCATCGTGACGTGAAGCCGGGGAACATTCTGCTGACCGACTATGGCGAACCGGCGTTGACCGATTTCGGTATCGCGCACATTGCGGGCGGGTTCGAGACGGCGACGGGCATTGTGACCGCGTCCCCGGCGTTTACCGCTCCCGAGGTGCTCGGTGGCGAGACGGCGTCCCCAGCAGCGGACGTCTACGGGCTCGGTGCGACCTTGTTCTGCGCGCTGACCGGGCATGCCGCGTTCGAGCGTCGCAGCGGTGAGCAGGTGGTGGCGCAGTTCTTGCGGATCACCAGCCAGCCGGTGCCGGATCTGCGGGATAGCGGTATTCCCGATGACTTGTCGGGGTTGGTGGAATCGGCGATGGAGCGGGATCCGCAGGCGCGGCCGTCGGCGGCGGCTTTCGGCGAGGGCATCCGGCGGGTACAGGGCGACCACGGATACCAGGTGGGCGATATGGCCGTCTATGGCACACACGCTGCCGCCCCCGGGCCACTGGAGCAAACGCCACCGCCGCAGGCATCATCCGTACCGCAGTCTGTGGAGATCCGCGGTCGCATTGGCGAGTTGCCGCTCGAGCTGACGAGTTTTGTGGACCGCCGTACCGAGACTGCGGAGATCAAGAATCTGCTGTCGGTGTCGCGGCTGGTGACATTGGCGGGGATCGGGGGTGTCGGCAAGACCCGGCTGGCGTTGCGGGTGGCGTCGAATGCTCGACGTGTTGTCGCCGACGGAGTGTGGATGATCGATCTGGCCGACGTGCGGGACCCGGAGTTGCTGATCAACGTTGTGGCGGCTGGTATGGGCCTGCGGGACGACTCGGATCGGTCGACGCGGCAAGTGCTGGTCGAGTTCCTGCGTCCGCGGGAGACGCTGCTTGTTCTGGACAATGGCGAGCAGGTTGTGCAGGCGTTGGCGGGGCTGGTCGAGGAGTTGTTGCTGAGGTGTCCGCGAGTGCGGATTCTTGTCACCAGCCGTGAACCGTTGGACGTCGCGGGGGAAGCGGTGTTGCGGGTACGGCCCTTGGCAGTTCCGGCCCCCGAGGAGCGACCGAGGCTGCGGGGCCTGCACAAATACGACGCGGTCAGTTTGTTCGTCGAGCGCGCCGCGGCGGTCGTGCCGGGATTCGAGGTCACCGAGAAGAACAAAGCTGCGGTGGTCGGGATCTGCTCGCGGCTGGACGGGTTGCCGTTGGCGATCGAGCTGGCGGCGGCGCGGATGCGCGCGATGTCGCCGGAGCAGATCCTGGCGCGGCTGGGCGACCGGTACGCGCTGCTCACTCGCGGCAGTCGCACGGCGCCGAGGCGGCAGCAGACCCTGTGGTGGTGCATCGATTGGAGTTACCAGTTGTGCACGCCGATCGAGCAGCGGCTGTGGGCTCGGTTGTCGGCGTTCGCCGGCGGGTTCGAACTCGATGCCGCCGAACAGGTGTGCGGCGCCGATATTGCGCCGGAGAATCTGCTGGACACCTTGTCCAGTCTGGTCGACAAATCGATTGTGAACCGCGGCGAAGTGGATGGCGTCGTGCGCTTCCGGATGTTGGAGACCGTGCGCGACTACGGGCGCGAGCAGTTGCAAGAGTCCGGCGAAGACCGGGATTTGCGTCGACGACACCGTGACTGGTGCCGGCGGTTGGTGCTGGATTCGGTGGCGGACTGGTTCAGTGACCGCCAGCCCGACTGGCTCGCCCGCCTCGAACGCGAACAACCGAATCTGCGGGCTGCACTCGAGTTCTCCCTCTCCGAGGACAGTGCGGACTCGGCCGATGCCGGGCTGCGCACCGCCAATGCGCTATTCGGGTTCTGGAGCTTTCGGGGTCGGTACGATGAAGGTCGACGGTGGCTCGACCGAGCCCTGGCCAATCCGGACGCGGGCTCGCTATCCGACCGTGTCAAGGCGCTCGAGGCCGGCGTTGTCATGGCCACGGCGCAGCGGGACCTTCGATCGGCAGCGTCACAGCTGGAGCAGGCGCGCGCCCTCGCCGAGCAGGATCCCACTCCCATGAACCAGGCGCTGATCGCCTACTCCGACGGCATGCTGGCGCTTTATCGAGACGACCCCGCTCGCGCAGTCTCCTTCTTCGAGCGTGCCGTGGAGGCGTTCAGCTCGAATAAGCGAGGGTACCTATACATTTCCGCGTTGATGCTGCTCGGTTGGGCCTTCGCAGCGCAGGGCGACATACCGCGGGCAATCGATTGTCATGAGGAAATACTTTCCATCACCGCGGAATGCGGCGAATCGCTTTATCGGTCGACTGCGCTGTGGGGGTTGGGCATCGCCGCATGGCTGCAAGGCGAGCGGTCGCACGCACAACAGTTGCTGCGCGAATCGCTGCGAGTAAACCAGCGCATGCGCAGCCCCGTCGTCGCGGCGCTCGATCTCGAGGCATTGGCCTGGACCTACGCAGCCGACAACGGTGAGCGCGCCGCCGTGCTGATGGGTGCCGCGGAGAATCTTTTGCGGTCCTCCGCGTCGAGGTTTTCCGTCTTCCCGAAGCTGACCAACGTCCACGACGAATACGAGCGGACGGTGCGTCGCGCGCTCGGGGAACGACGATTCGACGCCGCATTCCGGCGCGGCCAGGCCATGGGGGACAACGCTGCGCTGACCTATGCGCTCGGTGAGCCGCCGACCGCCACCGCGCCCGCTTCGCAACTGAGATTGACCAAGCGCGAACGGCAGGTCGCAGACCTTATTGCCCAGGGACTGACCAATAAGCAGATCGCGACGAAACTGGTGATCTCGCTCCGCACGGCCGAGGGGCATGTGGAACACATCCTGAACAAACTCGGATTCACCTCCCGCGCGCAGATCGCGGCCTGGATCGTCGACGAAGCCCAGCGCGATAGTTCCGCATCGGACTTGTGCTAAGAGCACCTATCAGGTTCGGTTGCGGAGCCTTCGCCAGCAGATGAGGGCGGCGGCGAGGTCGAGGAGTCCTTGGTGGATGTCGGTGCGTCGTTCCCAGCGGGTGGCCAGGCGGCGGTACTGGTGCAGCAGGGGCAAGGGATTGTTCGACGATCCATCGCCCTGTCACCTTGTCGTGGGTGCCGCGGCGTGGGATATAGCCGGTGATACGACGTTGGTGCAGTTCGGCATACACGCGCGGATAGTCGTAGCCCTTGTCCGCGATCAGTGCCTTGATCCGGTGGCGTGGCCGACCCGTTCTGCCGCGCAGCGGCCGGACCCGGTCGAGCAACTCCGGCGGCATCAGGTGGTCGTTGATGTTGGCGCCCGACAGCGCGACCGCGAGAGGTAGCCCGTTCCCGCAGGTCAGGATGTGGTGTTTCGATCCCGACTCTGGCACGGCTGGGCGCACCGGGAACTGCCAGATCGGAGTATTTCTGGCGTATGCGTCTGCGCGCGGGCACGCGCTGGTGGATCGGGAGTTGTATCTGCCCGAATCATGGACCGAAGACCGTTCTCGTTGCCGGGCCGCCGGGATCCCCGATGCGGTGGAGTTCGCGACCAAGCCGCGGCTGGTGATCGCGATGCTCGCCCGGACCTTGGCCGCGAAGGTGCCGTTTGGTTGGTTCACCGCTGATGAAGCCTATGGTGCGGTGAAGTATCTGCGGTTCTGGCTCGAACAGCACCATATCGCCCACGTGCTGGCCACCCGCCGAAACGACACCCTGGTCACGACCGGGTGGACCCAGGCACGCGCAGACGAACTCGTCGCCGCGCTACCGGCCAGGGCGTGGCGGCGGATCTCTGCCGGTGCCGGGGCACATGGGCCACGCGACTACGACTGGGCCCGTGTCCCCATCCGTGTTCTCTGGGAACCCCGGGCGCGGACACTGGCTACTGGCACGACGCAGCATCTCCAACCCTGCCGAGTCGCGTACTACGTCTGCTACGGACCACGCCGGTCCACGATCGCCGATCTGGCCTGGATCGCCGGGGCTCGATGGCGCATCGAGGAGTGTTTCCAGCAGGCCAAGAACGAAGCCGGCCTCGACCACTACCAGGTCCGCAGCTGGCGGGCCTGGTATGCCCACATCACCTTGTCCATGCTCGCTCCGGCCTGGCTCACAGAATCCAAAGCCGTTGCCATAAAAGGGGAATCAGCGACCGCGATCAAGACATGATCGCCCTCACGCTACCGGAGATCCGGCGCCTGACGAATCGCCCTGGCCCTACCGGCCCTACGCTGCGCCAGTACCGTCTGGGCGTGGTCGAACTGGCGACGCCGACGACAACACCAGGCCCGCCTATCCCACTACCGCCAACGGGGACACCCACTCACCTGAGTGCCGTTGCAGTACTAAATCCAGGCGGCCTCATTCACCGGGAACAGGTTATAACGTATCGTCAATTATTGGTACGTTCATCAGCGGTAAATTGCGTGGCGCGTCACCCGACGCCAGGTCACCGTCGCCGACAAATCAGCGGGGCATCCACCCCTCGCTGCTACCCGGCCACCATGGACCCGGCCGCGCCGAAGTGGTCGAGGATGGTGGCCGTCGAGCAACGGTGCGTGGTGGCGTGGGTATCGTCGCCGCGGTCGACGAGGCGGATCACTTGCAGGCGATCCGATCTGTGGCGGCTTTCGGAGGTGTTCGCTAGCAGGCCGAACAGGCGATATCGGCACGTCGGTTGCACAAATGTCTAGGGGGGTTGCATTCGGTCAGGCAACGACGCAGCACCTGCCGGCGGTCGTTCGCGGGAAGCAATCCCGCAGGGTGCTGCCACGGGAGGTCGGGGGTAGTTGGTTGCGGGCTGGGCACTCGTAGGCCCATTCAGGCCCTGTCGCAGTCACCCCACCCACTGTCGAAGTGTCCGTTACGCCGCGGTACATTGAGCCGACAACTAACGGTCCGTTTAATGGGGGTGTCAATGATGACGTAACCGATTTGTAACCTGGCATTCAGGGCCGCGGGGTGAAGTCGCATGCGACAGTTCTTGCCGAGACTCGATCCGGACTCCCGTCTTCGCTTGTGCGAACGATTGGATCCGATGCGCTGGTCGACGCAGGCCGCACTCGGACGATGTCGGATCTGGGCCACCACCACCCGTCCAGGACGCATCCTTGTCCGCCTCGTCATCGGCTTGCTGATTCTGCTGGTGATCCTGCTGTTGTCGGGCGGTGCTGCCGGCGGGCGAGCGGACCCGGCTACCGGCGGTAGAAGCACGTCGACAATCGACGGAGTGGCCTGGACGAATGTCCGCGATTCTTCCGGAATTCCGTTGTCGCACTACATGTTCGCCACCGAAGGTGGCATTCTCAACCCCCGGGACATGGTACTGGCGAGCGTGCTTGACCTGCTTTTCACCGTATTCATGGTCATCGTAATCAGCGCCATCTGGCTGACCGGCTTCGCGGTGGGTTTGCACTGGCTCGACTGGCTCAGCACGCCGTTGAACGCACTCGCCGACGGCCTGCGGGATCAGATCGCTACACCGATCATGATGACCGTGGCGGCCTCGATCGGAGCATTCTTCGTGGGATGGTTCATCGTCCGCGGGTACCACGCCAAGGCCGTACTACAGATGGTGTTCATGCTGGGTGTTGCCGTGGTCGGCGTCGGTTATCTGGCGCATCCGTTGGCCGCCGCGCTGTCGTCGAACGGCCTGCTGGCCCAGGCGCGCGACGTCGGGATCGCGGTCGCGGCGGGGCTCAACGGCGACTCCAGCCCGGATCCGAGATCCATCGTCGCCGACTTGAACGGCACCCTGGCCGACAATTTCGCTCGACATCCGCTGCAGGTGTGGAATTTCGGTCATGTCATCGACGATTCGCCGAGATGTCGGGCGGCCTGGTCGTCCGGAATCCTGGCGGGCAGTGAATCGCAGGTCGCGCGCGGGATGCGCGACTGCGGTGACGCTTACGCCCACGCCAAGGTCATGAATCCGAGCGCGGGACAGGTCGGCACCGGGCTGATACTCCTTACTTTCGGCACAATCCTCCTGCTGTTCATGTCCTACCTTTCTATCAAGATCTTCCTCTCCGCACTCTCATCGATCTTCCACGCAATCCTCGCCATTTTCGGTTTCGCCGCTGGGGGGTTCATATACGGCCCCACCCAGGCATTTCTGGTGCGCAACCTGGTCGACATGGTCGGCGATGCCGGAGCTCTGGTGGTCTACACCACATACCTCGGTTGCTACGCCCTTGTACTGGACCATGTCTTCAAATCGGCGCCGGACAGCGGTATGGCCGCGATCTTTGTCGGTGGGGTCGTGCTGATCGCGGGCTTCGTACTGCTGCGACGCCTTGATCTCAACCTGCTCGGAGGCCAGAGCCGGATCGCCGAAAAGATTCGCGCGGCGATCGAAGGTAGGCCGGCCTCCGCCGGCGGCCCATCCACCGGGATCGGCGAGGCGAGCCTGCGCTATTCGCTGTCACCAGGCCGAGCCATGGGAACGGCGCTGCGCGATGTAGCCGAATTCAACGCGCACCCCGTTGCGTCTTTCATGTTCGGCCGCCCATCGCCGCTGACGTACTACTCGAGCCGCATGCAAGAAATGAATTACCTGAACTATGAACTGCTCCGAGGAAACGTACCGCGGCGGGCCGCCGGGAGCTGGATGGCGCGACTCACCTTGGGAAAGAATGCGCACGATGCAGCTGCCAGGGCTTCCGTGTACGAATTCGACGGCATCAACGCGCGAAGCGCAGCGGCAGCGATGACGACCATCCTCAATCTCGGTGCCGACCGCGCAGACGCCATGGGCGCCCTCGCCACCGCCCGTTTTCCCAAGGAGATTCGAAGATGGGCTGCCGAGGCCCATGCCCGGACCATGCAGTCTGCCGAAGACAACCCGATGGAATACGGCCCCTTGAAACGAGCTGCCGCTGCCTTGGACTTGGCCGAGAACTCCCGGCTATACGGCGTCACCGAGCGAAACGCCCACAATGCCCAATTCGCGGAATCCGCAGCTCTGTTCCACCGCCTCACCCCCCGACCCACGCGCAACCGCAGCGATGCAGCTTGGGAATCCGATCCATTGGTCTGGGACACGGTGCGACGAAGCTACGCGACGTTCGATGATTTCCAGCGAGTCGTAACTCCGGATAGGTTTGCGAAAGCCGATGAGGATACTCGCAGATACATCGCGTACAGACTCTCCAGAGATCTGTTCGAAGCGGGAGAACGATATTACCGAAACCCGGACGATCAGGCCATCCGTGATGAAGCTATGCGACGCAAGAACAGGGCTGTATATGTCGATCTGCGGCTAGCAGGTACCAATATAGGGCCGTGGACAAATTAATCGTCTTTATGGGCCCAGTTATTGCCGAGTGACAACATCGCAAACCGGTTTCCCTGGACCCGCTCCGCGAGCTGGTGTCGTGCCGTCCTCGCCGCTGGGTTCTGTCTTGAAGGGAGGCGATGAGGTGGCACCGCGCAGCGATGCCACCCCATCAGTGTTTCGGTGGGAGTTGTTGGCCGCGTTGGCGTATGGGGTGAGGTCTCCGGTATCGGGTTAGCGACCAAGCAAACCTGAATAGTGCCGGAGACCTCGTGGCCAGCATAGCGGTGGCGGGGCGGGCGGATCTGACCGATGCCCAGTGGGCTCGGTTGGAGCCGGTGCCGCCTCAGCGCCTCAGAGTGGGCTTCGGCGGTCGTCAGATCGCCCATCCCGCTGCCCAGGGTGAGTACGGTCGACCAGAACACCGTCCGGCGCCCGGACGAGTTCGAGGTCGAGTCGAGGTCACCTGCACCGACAAAGTCTTGGGCAACGACATCGCACGCCCAGCCCGAGGAGCTGCTCGAGTTCGTGCGCGACGGCGATACGGTGATTGTCCACCTATGGATCGTCTGGCGCGCAACCTCTATGACTTGCCGCGGTTGGTGCGTACCGTGACCGGTAAGGGTGTGCGGGTGGAGTACGGGAAAGTCTCCGATCACAACCCGGCCGACAGAACCTCGAGAAGCCCCAAAGGCCCGCACCCGGAACGGTGCAAGACCATTGAATGCGTCGTGGTGGTCGTGCTGACGCCCACCCCAGGGTGAGGATTCATTCACTCTTGGGGTGCACCGACCGACACTAGGGTTGCTATCGCAAGGCGGCGTCGTGGACCAGGTTCGAACAACCACAGGTGATCTTCTCCCACACTCCGAGGAACACGATATGAACCCCTTCACCAACTCGAGTGCCGACTCATGAAAGTGCTGATCGTCGGAGCCGGAATCGGAGGACTCACGGCAGCCTTGAGTCTGCACGCCGCCGGCATCCAGGCCGTCGTGATCGACAGTGCCATCGAGCTGCGCCCACTCGGAGTCGGCATCAACCTCCTACCACACGCGACCGGCGAACTGGCCCAGCTGGGCCTGCATGAGCGTCTGGCCGAGATCGCCATTCCCACACTCGAATGCCTGCACTTGGACCGGTTCGGCAACGAAATATGGCGTGAACCACGCGGACTTGCCGCAGGGCACCCGTGGCCGCAGTACTCGGTGCATCGCGGCGAGCTCCAGATGCTGCTGTTGAACGCGGTCTACGAGCGCCTCGGTCCGGCTGCGGTGCGCACCGGCATGCGGTTCGAAAACGCGACTCAAAACGTCGACGGAGTCGGTGTTCGAATACACGACCGCATCCGCGGCCGCATCATGGAGATGCGTGCCGACGCGGTAATCGGCGCCGACGGACTACATTCCGCCGTACGCGCGCAGCTGCACCCAGGCGAGGGTCCGCCACTGTGGAACGGCGTCCGGATGTGGCGGGGGGTGAGCGAGGCTCGGCCGTTCCTGTCCGGCGCATCCATGGTGATCGCGGGAAGCAACCATGCCGCGAAGTTCGTGGCCTACCCGATCTGCGCTGCGGCCCGACAGCGCGGGCGCGCGCTGATCAACTGGGTGGCAGAGGTCAAGGTTACGGATATGGCCGAACAAGTTCCGGACTGGAACCGGACCGGCCGACTCGAGGACGTGCTGCCGCACTACCTGGGCTGGCAGTTCGACGGCCAGGACGTGAGTGAGCTCATGGCGGCCAGCGACACCATCCTCGAATATCCCATGGTCGACCGGAACCCTCTGAAGCGCTGGACCTATGGCCGGACAACGGTCCTAGGCGACGCTGCCCACCCGATGTATCCGGTCGGCTCCAACGGTGGATCTCAGGCGATCCTCGACGCACGCGTGCTGGCGCGCGAATTGGCCGCGACACGCGATCCAATCGCAGGACTCGAGGCCTACGAGGCGGCGCGGCGAGACGTGGTGAACGCCATCGTCCTCGCCAACCGGGACATGCCGGTCGACCGCATCCTCCGAAAAGTGGCCGACCGCGCCCCGCACGGTTTCGACCGCATCGACGAGGTACTGACCGACAGAGAACTCGATGAGATCGGCAAGGGGTACCAACACACCAGCACGCAAGCGATGCCAACCGGCCGCAAAGCGGTTTCGCACTCACGGATCTGAGCGGCCGCGGCTCTCGCACGCTCGTCTGGCTCGAATGCGGATTAATCGAATTCTGTTGTAGAGCGGAAGGATTGTGCTGCTCCCGATCGGATCTGTCCCGTCAACGGTGTAATCCGGTTTGATTGCGGTTACTTCCGTCCAGCGCTGAGGCGGCCTCCGAAGGTGATGTCGAAACCGTTCAGCGCCACTTTCCAGCGGTGATCCACCGTTTCTGGTCTGTTCCGCGGGGGTCGAGGGCCATGATTGCCAGGTAGACACACTTCAGCTCGTTCATGCCGTCGATCACTTTGGTTCGCCGATGCTGGGAATGCCGCCACGCGCGAACACGTCTGTTGGCCAGATGTCGACCTCAGCCCCGCTGGTACAGCAGAATCCGGCATTCGGCGAACCACGTCAGCCCGGTGCGCCGGAGCCCGTGGCGCCGCAGATGCTCGTAACCGAGTGCGGCGACCACGTCGTCCCAGTGCGTCGCCCGCCGCAGGACGCCAGTGGAGATGCGTCCACCGCGGGGGCCGACGAACAACCGTGCCTCCGGCTTGTCCCCTATTACGGCGATCCGGCGAGACGAGCGGGCGAAGCTCCGCGATGATCGGAATCTTGCGTGCTCGATTGCCTTTCGTGCCCTTGTCCTGCATTCCACCCGGTCCGGGAGTGGTTCGCCGTCGCAGCGTCCACACCCAGTCATCCACGTCGATATCGGTGACCCGGCAGCCCTCGCTCGCGAAGGGCGAGCGAGCTACCGGCCAGGTGGACGCATCACGGCTAGTCAACCGCAAGGGCGACAGACGGTTTCACGAGTCAACCCGCCCGGTCTCCTGCGGCACGCTACGGGGGCTGGCCCCGACCACGAAACCGCTGTCATTAGATAAGTCGACGGTTCATACAGCGCAGTCAGCCGAGGCTGAAAGGCTGTCCCCACAACGTCACCCAGGTGATCACATTGTCGGTCTCGACCTCGACACTGACAAAGGCGCGCGCCTGGGCATAGCCCCCGCAACCGTTCAAACCGATGGTCTCATCCGCCCACGTCACCGAACCACTCGGGCCCCGGAAAGCGTTGCGCGTCTTATGCGATTCGTTACCGAAGTCATCGGCCTGCTCCAAATCCAGCACATAGAACGACTTCGCCTGACCCGGCCCCAACGACAAGTTGCCGCCCGAGTTCGCGCCCACACCACCGGTGACGTTCTGACCGTCACTCCAATCCACATTGCCATCCACACCACCGGTCGCACCACCACCAGCGATGTTCACCTGGCAACCCACGGTGTAACCCGGGAAGATCTTGCCCCCGGCCGCACCCGACAACTCCACTTGCGCACTCCCGGACACCCACGCGTTGCGATGCAAAGGCGTCGAACCCATGGACGGGCTGATGTTGGCCGACTCCCCGACCAGACGAATCGTCACGACGGTGCCGTCCGACAACGTCTTGGTCAGCTCGCCACCCGGCAACGGAACGAACGTGTCCGCGTTCGCCGCACCGGTGGAGAACAGGCCCATGGCGATGGTGGCAGCGGCGCCGACGCCGGCCATCCGCGCCAGGTTCTTACGGTTGATCATGGTTGATATCCCTCGAGGGTTGAGTCCGCTTCAGCGGGAAGATGGTTCGTTGATTTCGACAGACGTCAGCCGATGCTGAACGGCATCCCGTAGAGGGTGGTCTTCGAGTAGTGATCGCCGATGATCTCCACGACCGTGTACGAACGCGCCTGCGCGTAACCCGCGCAGCCCTGGATCTGAATCTCGGCATCCTGGTACTCCACCGAGTACACACCCGGCTTGAGGATGTCCTTGTAATCGATCTGAACGAACTTCACCTCGCCGGGACCGAGGTTGACACCGATCGAACCACCCGCGCTCGCGCCGCTGAGGTTCACACTGCCCGACACACCCGCGGAGATCGCGTCATCGGCGATGCTGACCTGGCAGCCGACGATATAACCGGTGCTCAACTGCGACGCACCGTGGGTGGACGAGTTGTTGGTTCCGGGATTCCCGGTCGGACCGTTGTTCGGGCCGATCTCACCATCCGGCGTCACGGTGACATCGGCGACCGCGTTGCCCGACACCCAGACCACGCGACCGGCACCGTTGGCAGCCAGCGACGGCGAAATCAGGGCCCGCTCTCCGTTCCGGGTGATCGTCACGCCGGGTCCCACCTTCTGGCCGTCCGGCAACGGCACGAAGGTATCGGCATTGGCGGCACCGGCCGAAAGCAGGCCCACGGCAACAGCCGCGGCAGCGCCCACGCCCGCGACGCGGGCACCGCGGCGCAGACCATTGGAGTGGTAATTACTCATGACTTTCCTCATCGGGTACTGCGGAGTTGTCTCCGCATTCTGATGCAATTCATATTTGGAGGGTTCGACGCATTCTTGGCCTTGCAGCTCTGGCTTAGTTGTGTAAAAAATGACGAAGCCGTCGTCGATAATCCGCGAGATAACCGGAAGTGTTCGGCGCGATAGACTACCCGGAACATGGGCTGGACTCCCCCTGGTCCGAGGTTGCTCGGCATCCGGAAATATCACCGCTGCTTTCTGCGATCACCGCCCCTGCGCCTCGTAATTTCTGCCCTGAAGCGTACCGGAAGTCGCACCACTACTCGGCGCCGATTTGGCCTGTCAAATGATTATTTCCCGGATCGAGCCAGCCGGCCACAGCCTTCCAATCGGCGTTGGTCATTTGATTGCGAGGTCGCTGTTCTTGTCGACTGCAATACGCGTGCAGACGCCGAATTCTAGCCTTTTCCTGCCGGAGCAATCTTCCACATCTCGGGCAATGCATGTCAGTCATTGCGTATGCCAATCCGTATTTTTTCTGAAATCAGTAGATGATGCGTGTAGGGCTCGAACCCTGGTCAAGCTCGCCAACATTTGGGACAGGAGTCCTTCACTCGGTTTCATCGACCCTGGGGGTCCGCGACGTTGCGGACCGCCAGCGGCTCCGTTGCCGGGAGGCGAGAGCGTATGGACGGCTCGACTCATCTGGTCGGCCACTTCAGCGTTTTCTGGACGAACACGGACATTGACGATGCGTGGATTCCCCAACTTCTCGGGCAGAGTCAACTCGCTTGATCGCGAATGTCTGCGCGTCTCGTCACACCAGTTCTCTTCTGTATACGAGCGACATTTTCGTACCACAGATCGTACAACTCGCGTAGCGTCCTCCAATACTCACCTGCGTAGGTCCATTTCTTTTCGAGCTCCGCCGCCTGCAATGCTGGGGCCTCGCTGTCGACCTCGTTCTCCGCATGCGCGGCACGGTCGACAAGTTCCGCCCACCGCCCGAAATCCTGATGCAGCTCGAGCTCGCTCTTTCGATTCATCATCGCCTCCTGCGTTTCGCGCCTATAAGTCTGAGCCCTGACCTCTCTTATCCGAACAAGCTGCTAACCTTGGTTTCCGCCTTTCTCCTGCTGCGAGCGCAGGGCCCTTCCTACGCGGCACCCCCATGCGGCCCGTTACCTTCATCACGTTCGAATATTCGAATATCGATGGCTCCGAAAGGTAATTGAAGGTGGTGAGCACGTATCTCGTTCAGCATTTCTGCATAACCTTCCCGCACCTCGCTTACATGAAACCAAGCCTTGTGCTGCAACTCCCCATCAGCCGTGTGAAGCATCACCCACCATGCGTGGGCATACGTCTTCGCCACGTGGCTTACGACCTCACCCAGGGAGTGCGTGTGCTTGCGCGCACATTTTGCGCGTGGCACCTGACGCGCCGCCCACACATCGATCTCGGAAATTATGCGGTCGACTTCTGCATGTCCTCTCAGATAGGAGGCGTCGTTGCGGTGCGATTGCGGACCGATCTTGAGTGGTATAAGCCCCGCATGAATATCGCCGAGTTCCCGCGCCCATCGAACAAGGGGTGCTGTACTCGTGGACCGTCCCGAAATGGCCAGCAGTAGCTGCGCGGGATCCAAGAGCGGCACCGCCGTACAAGAGACGGATTCACCGCTGGATTGCTTCTGCTGAGAGAGATATCCATTCAAGTACATTGTCCACCACCTGCGAATGAAAACCCTTTGACTATTCGATTTATACCGATGCGTACATCGCCGACGAACACATTTCCCAGGAGGGACTATCTGGCCGTCATGTTCGTCGAATACTCATGCCGTCCGATGTGCTGTCAGAGTCGATCACGGGAAGCCTGTGGATAGCCGTGTCCGATGCGCGAAAGCTTTCGCTGAGGCCTGCGGGACCGCAGAATATACGCGTCTCGAATAGGCTGCTACTCATTGCGCACCTTATTCCTCGAATAGATACGGATGGTTGTGTTCGGCGTCCATGCCTGGTGCTTCAGCGGCTGAACCAGCCCTAGCGATCCATCGATCGAACACCCCTGTACTCATAATTCCGATGCCGACTTCGGCGGCACCGCAGCGGCACCCAGCCACGTGCTCCAGCTCCGAGATGAATTGCCATACAGCAAGTGTTGAGCATCACAGCTATGCATGACAAATGCCGATAGTGTTCAGAATTATGTCCTTCAAGGCATACCGCCAAGATTTATTCCCAGGCCTTGGAGTTGCTTCGTAACCAGCGCCGGCGCGAGGTCACCGCCCCCTTCGAGCTCGAGGTCACGTTCTCCAGGCGCTCAGCGCCTGGTCGGTTCCGGCATAGGCCCTGGATGCCTATGAATCACGGCCTGCTGGCGCAGATTCGACAGCTGCACGCCCGCGATCTCGTGCCGGAATACTGCGCGGTGGGCGCCGGGGTTCCCGGCTCGAAGAGCGCAGACACCCTGCGCATGGCCTCCCACCTCGCATACCGCCGGCAAGTCGAGGCCTATGTCGTTGTCCGTGTGGGGGGTCGCGGCGACATCGCCGACACCGCCGGCTGTGGGTGGTGCCGGAAAACGGCGCGCTGGCACCTCCACTGTCTCGGCGGCCAGGGCGGATTGGACAGTGGACGGCTGCCCGCTCGGGGTGGCGTTGGGTGTGCACGTGGATCGGCCAGGTCGAACCGCCCCCGCGGCGCACTCATTAGCTTCGTGGCGGCCGAAGCAGGCCGGCCGTGTCCTTGATCGCCGACCCGTCTAGTGAGTCGGCGATGTCGGAGAAGGAGAAGGTGTACCCGGCGCCCATAGCCGAGTACACCTCGGAGCGGTCTGGCCCGTAAAGCGCTGCGACATCTCGTCGACCAGCGTTCGTGCAATCCCTATTGCCTACTTCATCGCACTGGACTGCTGCGGCCCGAGTTGGTCACATGCACCCCTCGGGCCGCCCCTCATCCTGCCCGGACCACCTGCCGGCGTCCCGTGCTATTCCGCTGGGAATGCCGAGGCTCCGAGGAACCGGCGGGCGTTGCCCCTGATGATCAACTCGCGGGTCCTCTCGTCGAGCGACGGACTGGCCGCCACGACACTGCCCGCCGGCCGCTCACCCAGCGGGTAGGGGTAATCGCTCCCCACGAGAACGTTCGATGCCCCGAGTGTGTCGACCAGTAGGCGCAGTGCCCGGTCGTCGAACACCACAGAGTCGACGTAGAACCGGCCGGTGTAGTGCGATGGCGGGAACAGCGAAGTGCCGATCACGTCGTTGCGGTTGTGCCAGGCGTTGTTCATGCGGCCTACCCAGAACGCGAACGACCCGCCACCATGCGCGAACGCGATCCGCAACCGCTCGTCGACACGGTCGAAAACCCCACCGAGGACCATGGCCAGGATCGACAGATGCGTCTCCGCGGGCATCGCCGTGAGCCACTGCGCCATCCACCGGTCCAGGCGCGGAGAGTTGGGCATGTCCCACGGGTGCACGAACACGGGCACGTCGCGGTGCGCGCAGTGCTGTAGGAATGTCACCACCCCCTCGCTGTCGAGGTCGTGATCGCCGACGTGGTTTCCGATCTCCACACCGCGGTGACCGTTGTCCAGGCACCGGTCGAGCTCTTTGCAAGCAAGATCCGGATCCTGCAGAGGAACCTGGCAGAAGGGGATGAGTCGGTCCGGTGCGGGAGCCACGATGTCGAGCGCCAGGTCGTTGAAGATCTGTGCGATCTTCGCGGCGTCCGATCCGGTGCGCCCGTAGTGGAATAGCGCCGGCGTGGGGGAGACGACTTGGAACCGCACACCATCGGCGTCCATATCCCGTAGCCGTTCCTCGGCGTCCCAGCAGTTCGACTGAATGCGCCGGAACTCCTTCTGCCCCATCATTATCATCGCTTCGGATTCGCTCTCGATGCGCAGCCATGGTGCATCCGGCCCGGCCTGGGCCCTTATGTCGGGCCAACCCTTCGGGACGTAGTGCGTATGGACGTCGATGATTTCAGGCGCGTCGCTCACGCGCGGCCCCGGTGCAGTGCGCCGCATTCGGAGCACTCCCGTGCGCTTTCGTCGTTGTAGAACTCCTCGAAGACGGGTGGCAGGTCGGCGACGATGTCGCGCACCTGTAGCTCGATTTCGTGAACCGGGGCGTTGCACTCGGCGCAGAACCACAGGAATTTCTCGAGGGTGCCCTCTTCTCGGACCCGCTCGATGACCAGGCCGATGGAGCCCTCGGTCGGCCGCTGCGGGGAGTGCGGGATGTCCCGCGGCAGCAGCCACGCCTGGCCCTCGCGGATATGCACGTCGGTCGGGCCTTCGTCGGTCATCAGGGTGACGTACATGTCGCCCTTGATCTGATAGAACCACTCCTCGTACGGATCGAGGTGAAAATCGGTCCGTTTGTTCGGGCCGCCGACGATCTGCACGATGAAGTCTTTGCCCAGGGCCATGGACCGGTTGTTCACCGGCGGTTTGAGCAGGTGCGCGTGCTCGTCGATCCACCCTTGGAAGTCGATGACGGGCGGGAGGATGGTGGTCATTGACGGATCTCCGTTCACAGCGGGCTCGTTCGCCGGGCAGCGACGAGCTGAATCTCGATCAGCAGGTGCGGGTGGGGCAGCTGGTGTACGGCCACCGTGGTGCGCGTGGGTCCGGTCTGGTCGAAGTACTCGGCGTAGACCTCGTTGTAGCCGCCGAAGTCGTTCATGTTGACCAGGAAGGTCGTGACCTGCACAGCGTCGGAGAGATCGGCGCCGACTTCGCCGAGAATCGCGGCGATGTTCTCGATCACGGCGCGGGTCTGTGCACGGATGTCCAGGCGCGTGGTGCCGAACTCGTCCACCTCGACGCCCACGAAGCTGTTGTCGGGGCGCCGGGAGCTCGTGCCGGAGACGAAGATCAGGTCACCGGCGATCTTCACATGCGGGAATCGGCCCCGGGGTGTGGCCATCCTGTCGATGACCTTGCCAGCGTCGGTCACGGCCGGACTCCCTTCACGCTGACCGTACCCAGGCCGGCCACTTCGCAGTGGACAGTGTCTGCGGTGAGCGGTAGCGCGGCCGTCGCTGCGCCGGCGAGGATGACGTCCCCGGCGCGCAACGTGAATCCCCGCTGCCGACACACCCGGCCCAGAGCGTGCAGGGCACGCACGGGGTCACCGAGGATCGCCGAGGTGGAGCCGACGATCTCGGCGGCGCCCACCGTCAGCCGGACTGCACGGTCGTGCACCGGCTGCAGCGGCTGCCAGGCTCCGACGGCGAAGGCGGCGGCCGAGGTGTTGTCGGCGACGACGTCGGTGAAGGTGAACCGGAAGTCCCGGTACCGGGAATCGATGATCTCCACCGCCGGTGCGACGGCGTCGACACACTCGGCGACATCGATGACGTCACTGTCGAATCCGACGTCGCGGGCGAGACGGTAGGCGACCTCCGGCTCGATCTTCGGGTGGATGAAGCGGGTCAGGTCGACGTCGTCCCCGTCGGCGACGCGCATGGCGTCGGTGACACGGCCGACGATCACCTCGGAGACACCCATCTGGGCCATCTTCGCCTTGCTGGTGAACCCGAGCTTGGCTCCGACCACCGTCTCACCCCGCCGCTCGCGGCGGTCGATGAGGAGCGATTGGATCGTGTAGGCATCGTCCACATTCAGGTCGATGTCGTCGGCCAGGCTCGAAATCTCCGTGCGGTGGACCTGCGCGTTGTCCAGGCGGCGCGCGAGGAATTCGAATACCGGTGGGTGATTCATGGTCCGTATACCGCCTCGGTCGTATGAATCTGCGTCTGCGCCTGTTTCTGCAGGTGCAAGGCTATGTCGATAATCATGTCCGCCAGGGCTCCGTCCAGGCCGGGGCGGCCGACCTCGAGCAGGATGCTGCGGGTGTAAGGCCGAATGGCCGGGCCGCCCGCGGCATACGCGACATCGACCCGGTCGGCGCCGCGCTCTACGGCGGTCACGCCGTCGGCGACCGACCGCGACAGGTTCTCGTGGGCGTGCGCTCGTGTCTGTGTGGCGGGGTCCGGCGTCGGTCGATACGCGTCGATGCGCTCGGCGGCGTCGAGGACTGCTGCCTGCGCGGCAGTGGTTGCGTCGAGGGTCACAGCTGTACACAGACGTTGGTCGGGTCCGTGTAGAAGTGCAGCGACGACGCACCGCCTTCGCGACCGAGGCCGGAAAGGCCCATGCCGCCGAACGGCGACCGCAGATCCCGCAGGAACCAGGTATTGACCCAGGACATGCCTACGTTCATCGCCTGTGCGACACGGTGCCCACGGCGCAGATCATTGGTCCACACCGACACGGCAAGCCCGTAGTCGGTGTCGTTGGCCAGCGCGATCGCCTCGTTCTCGTCGCTGAACGGGATCAATGCGGCCACCGGGCCGAAGATCTCCTCACGCACCGTAGCGGCGTCGTTGGTCAGGCCGGTCCACAGCGTCGGCTCGATCCAGGATCCCCCGTTCAGCTCAGCGCCGAGATCGGGTACCCCGCCGCCGACCAGAGCCTCCGCGCCCTCGCGCTCGGCCAGCTCGAAGTAGCGCAGCACCTTGTCGCGGTGCGCCTGTGAGATGAGCGGGCCGGTCGTCGTGGCCTCGTCGGTCGGGCGGCCCAGCGTCAGCGCCGACGCGCGCTGGGTCAACCCGTTCGCGATGTCGTCGAAGACGGCGCGATGGACATACACCCGCTCGGTGCACAAGCACACCTGCCCGGTGTTGGTGAAGACGGACCGTGCCAGCCCGTCCAGCGTCTCGTCGAGGTCGGCGTCCTCGAACACCACCGCGGCGTTCTTCCCGCCGAGCTCGAACGACACGGGCCGCACACGCGGCGCGACGGCGCTCATCACACGCGATCCGGTGGCAGACGACCCGGTGAAGGTCACACCGTCGATGCCCGGATGCCGGGTGAGGAACTCGCCGACGTCGCCACGACCGTGGACGACGTTGAAAACGCCGGCGGGCAGGCCGACTTCGGTGAGCACCTCGGCGAGCAGCGCCGCAGTCGAGGGAGTCTCCTCACTGGGCTTGACCACCACTGCGTTCCCACACGCCAGGGCCGGGGCCACCTTCCAGGTCAGCAGCAACAGCGGCAGATTCCACGGCACGATCACGGCCACCACGCCCAGCGGCTTGCGCACGGCGTAGTTCAGAGCGCGCCGGCCGTCTTTGGTCTCGGTGATGAAAGATTCCTGGCCGGCCGCGGCCACGGTGTCGGCGAAGCTGCGAAAGTTCTGCGGTGCGCGGAGCACGTCCAGTGACCGGGCCTGGGTGATCGGCTTGCCGGTGTCGGCGACCTCCGCGGCGACGAACTCCTCGAAGCGCTCTTCGATGCGGTCGGCCGCTCGGCGAAGCAGCGCGGCCCGCTCGGCGACCGGTGTCTGCGTCCACGCAGTCAGAGCACGGCGTGCCGAGCCGACGGCGCGGTCCACCAACCTCTCGTCGGCCGTGTGCACCTGACCCAGCACGGCCCCGGTCGCCGGATCGATGTTGTCGTAGCCCGCGGTTTCGTCGGGTTCGGTGTATGCGCCGTCAACGAAGTTGCGCATCCAGTACTGGACCGTCTCTGCCATGCCGGCAATCATCGAGTTCGTGGCCCATGCCTGACAAATGCCAAATCGCCGCGTGCCTATGCATGAAAGGGCATTGCCCAGATCGCTGGCGATCATCCCACCAGCAGAGTGAGATACGCGCAGTCAGCAGTTGAATGGTCGATTCAAGCCTGTATGGGCATGCGAACAACAGCGTTGGTAGCCGCACATCGAACCTTCCGGAGCCACGCCGGTCATGCCTCAAACGATATGTCGACGCCGCATTTCGGCATTGGACAGGTTCGCGATGATTCGAAAAGGTTTGACAAATACACCCAAGTCCGATTCCGATCCGGAGTCGACCGTTATGAGCACGGCGTTCAGGGGGAGCCGCAGCCGATACTCAGGAGCAAGCAAGTGCCCGAAAAACAGCACGCCGACACATCCCGGCAACGAGTCCGTAGCCTGCGACTGTGGGAAGTCATGGCGTTGTCACTCGCCTCGGTCGGCCCCATGATGGCCCTGTCCGGGAACGCCCAGGGAACCGCCGGCTACGTCGGAGCCGCCATCCCGGTCGCGATGGCCTGCGCCGCCGGTGGTGTGCTCCTCATCGCGCTCGGGTTCGCGATCCTGTCGCGGCACATCGCTCACATGGGGAGCGTCTACGGGCTGGTCGGAAAAGCAATCGGCCCGCGCAGCGGCATGTTCAGCGGCATCGCGATCCTCGGCGCGTACGTCGCGCTTGCCACCTGTTGCGGCGGTATATTCGCCGCGACGTTCAACTCGCTTCTTCAGCAGATCCTGGGAGCCGATGCCTTCCAGCTGCCGTGGATCGTGCCTGCGCTGGCTTGCGTCGTCGTCGCTGCGACCCTCGCGTTCGCGGGAACGTCGACCGTCGCCCGGGTACTGCTGATCAGCGAACTACTCGGCGTCGGTCTGGCGCTCGTGCTGGCGATCACCGTCTTCGCCCGGGGCGGCGCCCCGTCGACCGGCATCGATCTGTCGTCGACACTCGACCTGGAAGGTGTCCCCCACTCCGCGCTTCTCGCCGCTGGGGTCATGGGGTTCCTCGCCTGGGCGGGATTCGAGGCCGGCGCCGCGCTCGGAGAAGAGACTGCCGACCCGAAGCGGAACATCCCCCTCGCCCTCGTGGGCGTCGTCATCATCGTAGGTCTGCTCTACACCTTCGTGATGACCGCGCTGGTCTGCGGATTCGGCACCGACACATCGGGTTTGGATGCCCTCGAGAGCTCGGGTAGCACTCTCGGCGACCTCGGCACCCGCTACCTCGGCCCCGGGTTCAGTATCGCGATCGTCATCACCGTCTGCATCTCCGCATTCGCCGGAAACCTCGCCGTCGCGTCGGCGGCGGGCCGCATCATCTGCGCCCTCGCACGTGATGGCATCGGTCCGCGGGCACTCGCCAAGAGCCATGCCAAGCTGGGCACCCCGACCAATGCGGTAGTCACCGTCCTTGTCCTGAACGCCGCATTCAACATCCTCGGTTGGGCGACAGGCTTTACGAACATGGGAACGGGCAATCCCGCGATCGACGCCTATATCTATTTTGCCTCGATCGGGTCGGTCGCGTTGCTCGTCAGCTACCTCACTGTCCAGGTCGCCGGCATCCGTCAGTCCTTCACCGAGTTCCGCACCGGTCCCGCAGTGTGCATGTTCGCACTTCTGACCCTCGGCGGGGTCGGCGTGGTCCTCGTGCTACTGGCGAATCTGCGCGCCCAGGAGAGAATACTGACTGGTCCGGCGACTTGGGGGCTGCTGTGGTGCGGTGCAGGCCTGGCGGTGGCGCTGTTCAGCAGCCAAGTGACAGCGCGGCGGATTCAGAACTCCCTGCAGTCGGATACGGAATCCGACGCCGACGAGGCGCCGGCGGCGGAAGCAAGAGTCCTCGCCACGGACCAGTGACCGCGACCTGACGCCATCGGCCAGCACATTCGCACCGTGATGGATCGGCAGTGTTGCGAATCCGTCGAGGTGCGCCGACAACCGACAACGAAGGATTGAGACAAATGCAGTTGCAGCACTTTGTGGGCGGCAAGACACTCGGCGGCGACGACCTGCTCGAGATCGTCAACCCATCGACCGCCGAGATCATCACACACGCACCGTCGGCGCCCCCGGCCGTGGTAGATGCTGCGGTACGAGCAGCACAGCAGGCGTCCGCGAGCTGGAGTGAGCAGACGCCCGGGTATCGCGCCGGAGCCCTTCTAGAGCTTGCGCAAGCTGTGGAGAACGATCTGAGCCACCTGCTCGATCTCGAATCTGCCAACGCCGGCCTGCCGGTCAGCGCGTACGGCGAGGATCTGGCATGGGGCGTCGACGTGATCCGGTACACCGCCGGTGCCGCGCGCGTCGTGGACGCCCCCGTCGCCGGCGAATATATCAGCGGGTGCACGTCGATGGTGCGGCGTGAACCGCTGGGGGTCGTGTGCTGCATCGCCCCGTGGAACGACCCGCTGCTGCTGGCGCTGACCAAGCTCGCGCCCGCGTTGGCCACCGGGAACACCGTCGTCCTCAAGCCGGCGCCGAACACGCCGATGACCGCTGTGCGCCTGGCCGAGCTTGCTGCGGACCTCTTGCCTCCCGGGGTGCTCAACGTGGTGCTGGGAGGGCAGGAGACCGGTGAGGCGCTGCTCGAGCATCCTGGAATCGACGCCGTCGCCTTCACCGGGTCGGTGGAGACCGGGAAGCGGATCGCCGAGATGGCGGCCCGGACGCTCAAGAAGACGGTTCTCGAGCTCGGAGGCAAGTCACCGGTCGTTGTGTTCGCCGACTCGAACCTCGAGAAGATCGCAGAGACGATCTCGGGGCTGGGGTTCTACAGCGCGGGGCAGAACTGCATTGCCGCGACGCGGATACTCGTCGAGGAGAGTGCGCACGACAAGTTGGTGCAGCACCTGACCGAGCGCGCTCAGGCGCTGGTCATCGGAGACGCACAGTCCCCGGAGACCACGCTCGGCCCGCTCGTATCGGCGCGGCAGCGCGAGAGTGTCGAGGGATTCCTGCAGCGCCGGGAGTCGCACACCGAGATCGTGACCGGCGGCGTCCGGCCGGCCGGACTGGCCGGCTTCTTCCTCGAACCTACGATCGTCACAGGCCTGCGCGAAGGGGACGAGATGACCCGTGAGGAGATCTTCGGCCCGGTGCAGACGGTGGAGACCTTCCGCGATGAGAGCGAGGTCATCCGGCGCGCGAACGCCACCCGCTACGGACTCGGCGCATCGGTGTGGACACGCGACGTGGCACGAGCGCTGCGGCTCGCCCGGGGAATCAAAGCCGGCAGCGTCTGGGTCAACACCCACTCAGCGGTTGCCACGGAACTGCCCTTCGGCGGCTTCAAGGCATCCGGGTACGGACGTGAGTTCGGTGCCAGCCTGGATGAGTTCACAGGCACGAAGCATGTCGCGGTGAATCTCCAGGACTAGCAGTGCGGAGGACGCACATCGCACTGCTGCCCGCTCCGCAGTCCTGGGAGCCGGTTGCGGTGTGATACGCCCGCACTGACTGTCCACGCGACCGTCACACGGTGAACCGCCGGCGTGATCGGGTTGTCCATCTCCACCCGACCACGCCGGCGGTTTCCTCGATCTGAAACTCGATGAGCTGATCACCGGTCGGTACCCGCTGGAGGCTATCAACGATGGCTACGACGACATGCTGACGCAAGGACATCCGAGCGCCTGGACATCGAGCACTGAAACCCGCGCCCACGCGGCATTTCCATAAGGAGAATCGAACATGACCGATCTGACCGGTCGAGTAGCAATCGTCACAGGGGGATCGTCGGGTATCGGACAGGCGACGGTCCGCAAGCTGAGTGCTCTTGGAGCACACGTCTTATCCGGTGACCTGACGCCGTTTCCGGAGCTTCTGGACAGGGTCACCTGGGTCGTCGCCGACCTCTCCACGGCTGAGGGATGCGCCACGCTTGTCGAGCGTGCGAAAGAACTTCATGGGCGACTGGACGTGATCGTCAACAACGTCGGTATCGCACCGACACGCGGCGGGTTCGAGGCGATCACCGACGACGATTGGTCGCTGCTGTGGAATGTCAACCTGATGAGCGCGGTCCGCGTGACGCGCGCGGGCATTCCACTGCTCCGCGAGTCCTCCTACGGATCGATAGTTATGATCTCCTCCTCGACCGCACGCGTAGTCGACCCGTACTGGATCGACTACGCGGCGACCAAGGCCGGCCTCCTGGCGATCACCCGCGGACTCGCCGAGGAACTCGGCGCTGACGGTATCCGGGTCAACGCTGTGTCGCCGGGATCGATCAGGACGCCGCTGTGGGACGTGCCCGGCGGGTTCTCCGAGCAGCTCGCGATCCGCTACGACACCGATGTCGAAACCGCGATCGGGCGCTATGTCCGGGACGAGCGCCGGATCACCCTGGGCAGGCCCGGCAGTGCCGAGGACGTGGCCAACACCGTCGCATTCTTGGTCTCCGACGAGTCGTCCTACATCACGGGGTCCGATTTCCCAGTGAACGGCGGCAGCGTCAAGCACATCTGAGATCCGAGCAACTGGCACAAGGGGTCGACGACACCCCGCAACGGTTACAGCAGGATCGGAGCGACGTCGGGGGTGCGCGCAACGACCACCGCCTCCTGGACGCGTACGCCGCTCGCCAGGTTGCCGGACAAGGGCCGCTCGGCACAGCGGGTAAGACCCCGGCGACGGTCGAGAGCAGCCCCTGCCGAATGAGGCGGGGGCTGCTCTATCCAGAGAGATCCCTGATAGACGTCGCAGTGCGCTCGAGACTGTCGATCAACGCCACCGCGGATGGACTCAACGCTCGCGTAGTGGCAGTCGTGATTCCCACACTGTGCCCGACCGTGTCCAGGGGAACGGTCAACGCGTGAAGCCGAGAATCCTCAGCGGCGATGAGACTCGGCAACGCAGCTATGAAGTCGTTCTCGATCAGTAGTTTCCGCACTGTGAGAAACGACGTCACTTCGACACGGTTGCGTGGCAAATCGAGCCCGTGCCTGACGAAAAACTCTTCCAGCTCGCGGCGTAGAGACGTCTCGACTCCGGGCAGGATCCACGGATACGTGGTCAACTCGTCCAGTGGAACATCAACGATCTGGGCCAGTGGATGTTGCGTGCGGCTGTACAGCCGGACGGTTTCATCATAAAGCGGCGTACGCGAGACGAATTCGGTCGTCGGTGACGTGAGTCGGCCGACGATTACGTCTACGCGCCCAGCTTCGAGTTCGGCCAGCAGTGCCTCCGGCGTCCCCTCGCGCACGATGACTGTCAGTGCGGGTCGAGTTCGTTTCAGCAGCCCGATCGCCACCGGCAGCAGGACGCTGGAACCAGCCAGGTGTGTCCCCACGGACACGGTGCCCCGCTCGGCGTCGGCAAGCTCCAGTACGTGACGTCCAGCTGCATTCAGCTGCGCCAGGATGGCGCGAGCGTGCTCGGTGAAGGCCTGGCCGAAGATTGTCGGGCTGATGCCTCGGGGGCCGCGCTCATAGAGCGCGACTCCGAGAATGTCCTCAACGTCCTGGAGGCCGCGCGTAGCGACTGGTTGCGTGACGTGCAGCTCGACGGCCGCTCCCCCAACCGAGCCCCGGCGCGTGAGTGCGTCGATCAGCACAAGGTGGCGGATCTTCAATCTTCCGTCCAGCAGTTTGGGGAGGTTCATCGTGCGGCTTTCCACGCTGCTATTTGTATGCCTATTCAAGCATGACCTGGCCGTCCGCCGTCAACAATTGCGCATATCTGAGCTCGCGGCCGAGGCGATTGGTATTCGCGCCGAAGCCACCCGCCAGCTGCGCGGCAGCATCGCCCCGGCAGACTGGCACACAGCGTGTCCACCACCTCCGGCTCCAGCTCTACACCAGCCCACAGATCCTCGCGGCCGAGGAACGCCTGATCGCGGCGGGCCTGCTCGAAGGCGGGCGCACCATCCCGGCGGCCGCGGTGGATGCCGCGATCATCGAGCACGCCGCCAGTGAACGAGATGGAACCAATCGCATCCCGCCTGGATACCGGAGCACCCCACCGCGGCTTCTGGTGCGTCCTTTCCGGTTCTCCTCCGTCTGTCCTGGTACCCATCCCCACGAACCCAGGAGTCACGATGGCAAACCCGAACGAATTCGAGTCCCCGGCGACACATCGGACGGACGCAGCACCGCAGCCCGCGGCACCCGCGTGTTGCGGCACCGAACGACGGACCACGTGCTGCGATGACAGCGACAAGGCGACGTGCTGCGCTCCGGCGGCCACGGCAGGCGGCGGGTGCGGCTGCCAGTAGCCCTCACCCGGCACGGTGCGGGTGCGAGCCTCGAGCGGCTCGCACCCGCACCTTTGTCCGATCGGGGTGATCCCGCGGCCGACCGGTGGGCGTACCCGAACCGGTGTGCCGGTCTACCGGTCCGAGGGTGGTGTGACACCACCACAGCCGCATCCTTCATTGCTGCCGGCTGTGTCTCCGCAGGCTCCCTCGCGGGGTCGGTAGTCGTGGACGTGGCCGGTGCGGTCCTGGCTGATCTGGCAGCAGGCGTGCAGTTGGGCGTGGAGGGCGGCGCGGCCGCGTTGGACACGGGATTTCATCCCGGACACCGAGATGCCGGCCTCGCCGGCGGCAGCGGCGTGCGTGCGGGCGTCGAGGTCGACCATCTTCACCGCGGCCGCCTGCTCGGCGGGCAGCGCGGAAAGCATCGGCCCTAGGCAGGAGGCGAGTTCTTTCTGCGCCGCCTCGTCGGCGTCGAGTTCGTCCCCGCCTGCGGACGGGTCGTCCGGGACGGCGTCGACGGGGAGTTCGCGGCGATGGGGCGCCGACCGGTAGTAGTCGGTGATGGCGTTGCGGGTGATGGCATGCATCCAGCCCAGAAGCCGGTCTTGATCGCGCAAGTTGTCCAGGCTTTCGGCCATTCGCAGGAACACGATCGACAGGATGTCGTCGGCGTCTTCCGGGCGGGAGACCCGGCGGGCGATGAAGGCGCGCAGGTCGCTGGAAAAGCGGCGCCAGAGCTGTTCGAGATCACCGGGTGGCGGCTGTGGTGGGGTGGCCGTTGGCTGGCTCATGATCGGGTTCCTCTCCGTCTCCAGCATCCTCGCCTGCTAGCGCGGTGGCGAGCCTTTGGTTCGTCATCGCACGTAATGACGGTGATGACCCCGATCGGACGCACCCGTGCGTCCGGATCCGGAGTGTCACGTCTGTATGGGTGTCGAACGGGATCTTCGATTCGACAGACCCTGTAAGTGCAGTGCGGAGGTGAGAGCGATGCTCACGACACATCTGCTGTCGGATCTGACCGACGAAGAGGTCGATCTGATCGTGGCCGAGGAACTGCATCTGCTCGACGCCGCCGCATGAGCACCATCGACACCTGCGTCGGGCTTATCCGCTCCCGGCATTCCCGTCCGTGCGGTCGAGGCCGCCGAACAGGTTCCGCTTCCGGTCGATCGCACACCGCTGCGACCACGAATCTCGTCGAGTGTCGCGGCACCGCCATCGCCGGGTATACAACCACTCACCCGAGCCGGTGCGTCCGATTCGCGGCTGGTTCGTCTGAGGAAGCGAACTCCCATCCACCACGGGGTGGCTATACACCTTCTTCCGAGAGGAACCCTGCGATGACTATCCACCTTTCCAACCACCTGTTGCACCCCCTCGGGGGTGTGCGATGACCGCCCCGGCCCTCGTGGTCGAGGATCTGCACGTCGCCTACGGCAAAACCTGGGCACTCGACGGCATCGATGTGGAAGCTGTTGCGGGCACGACCCTTGGGGTGCTGGGCCACAACGGTGCGGGCAAGACCACCCTGATCCGCGCCCTCACCACCCTGGTGCGGCCCACCGTCGGCCGGGTGGAGATCGGGGGGCTCGACGTGGTCGCCGACGCCACCGAGGTCCGCCGCCGGATCGGGGTGACCGGTCAATACGCCGGACTCGACGAGTTCCTCACCGCCCGAGAGAATCTGGAGCTGATCGGCCGCCTGGCCGGGCTGCGCCGTACCGCCCGCACGCGAGCCGACGCGCTGATCGACCGGCTCGGGCTGGGCGAGTACGCGACCCGGCGGGTCGGGGAACTGTCCGGCGGTTCCCGCCGCCGCGTCGATCTGGCCGCCAGCCTCGTCGGCGATCCGTCGGTGCTGTTCCTCGACGAGCCGACCACAGGTCTGGACCCCCTGGCCCGCGCCGGATTGTGGGACGTCGTCGACGAGCTCACCGCTGCGGGCACCGCCGTCGTGCTCACGACCCAATACCTCGAGGAAGCCGACCGACTCGCCGACCACATCGTGGTGCTGTCCCGCGGCCGGGTGGCTGCCCGCGGCACTCCCGCGGAGCTGAAACGGATCGTCGGCGGCAAGGTCCTGCACGCCACCATCCCCGCCGATCGGATCGCGGATCTGCCGTTCACTCCGGACGCCGACCGGGTCGACGGCACCCGAGTCCGCGTGTCGGTCACCGTCGACGACGCGCACACCGCGACCGCGCTGGTCGCCGACCTGCACCGCGGCGGCCTCGACGTCACCGACCTGGATGTGACCTCCCCGAGCCTCGACGACGTCTTCACTCACCTCGCCCACACCACCGGAGCCCACCGATGACCACCACCACTTCGCCCGTGATCGGGCGTTCCCCGATCATCGACCAGCTCGGCGCCCTGACGGTCCGGAACCTGCGCACCAGCGCCCGCGTCCCGCAGCTGCTGATGTTCTCGCTGACCATGCCGATGGCGATGCTCGTGCTGTTCAGCCAGGTGTTCCGCAGCGTCGCCGCCGGACCCGGCTTCCCGGCCGGGGTCAGCTACATCGACTTCCTCACCCCGGCCATGCTCGCGGTCTCCACGGTGATGGCCGGCACCAACGCCGGAGTCGCCGCCGCGATCGATCACACCAACGGCCTGCACGACCGCTTCGCGGCCCTGCCGATGCGCGCCGCGTTGCCCGGGATGGCGCGCACCATCAACGAGGCCGTCTTCACCCTCGCGAGAGCCGGGCTGCTCGGAATCGCCGCCGTGCTACTGGGTTTCGACTTCCACGGCAGCGCCGTCGACGCCGTCGCCGCGGTCGTGGTCCTAGTGGTGCTGGCGGGGGCGATGAGCGCCCTGTTCGGGCTGATCGGCGACCGGCTACGCCGCCCGGACGTGGTCCAGTTCGCCGGGATGATGGTGATGATGCCGCTGATGTTCGTCTCGAGCGCGTTCGCACCGATCGAGACCATGCCCGGCTGGATGCAGGCCATGGCTACGGTCAACCCGGTCGCCCACGCCACCGATGCCCTGCGCGGGCACGTCCTCGGCACCGCCACCACCGCCGACACCGCCACCGCCCTCGCCGCGGCGATCGCACTATGGGCCGCGGTCACCGTTGCCCCCGCCCTCATCCGCATGGTTCGGTCGGCACACGCTCGCTGAACGACGACGCACCCGCCTCGTGTTTCCAGAGGGAAGGACGAGGCGGGTTCTGCGTTTCGCTGTCTGTTCACTCGCTGGTCGCTTGCCAGCAGTATTGATATCGATCAATATAGTCGCATGTCGAAGTCGCCGCTTCCGATCGTTCCGGTGCAGTCGTGCACCGCCGCGCCGATCGTGCGTGCACCGTTGACCGCCCAGACCGCCGCCGAGCTGGCAGGGGTGTTCAAAGCGTTGTCGGACCCGATGCGGCTGAGACTGCTGAGCGTGGTCGCCTCCCGCGCCGGGCAGGAAGCGTGTGTGTGCGATCTGTCCGAAGGCATCGATCTGACCCAGCCGACGATCTCGCATCACTTGAAGGTGCTGCGCGAAGCCGGGCTGCTGACCAGCGAGCGCCGTGCCTCTTGGGTGTACTACCGGATTGTCCCCGAAGCGCTGCAACGGCTGTCCGATGTGCTGCTGGCCGAAAGCGGAGCGGTGGAGGTGCACGCGTGAGGGCCGACACCACAACACGGGAGAATGCCGTGGTAGCGAGACTGTCGACCCTGGATCGGTTCCTGCCGGTCTGGATCGGCGCGGCCATGGCCGCCGGGCTGCTGCTCGGGCGCGCGATTTCCGGCTTGGGGGACGCGTTGAGCGCGGTGGAGATCGACGGAATCTCGCTGCCGATCGCGATCGGCTTGCTGATCATGATGTACCCGGTGCTGGCCAAGGTCCGCTACGACCGCCTGGACACTGTCACCGGCGACCGGAAGCTGCTGGTCGGGTCGCTGGTGTTGAACTGGCTGCTGGGTCCGGCGTTGATGTTCGCGCTGGCGTGGCTGCTGTTGGCGGATCTGCCGGAGTACCGCACCGGGTTGATCATCGTCGGGCTGGCGCGCTGCATCGCGATGGTCATCATCTGGAACGACCTGGCCTGCGGAGACCGCGAAGCCGCCGCCGTGCTGGTAGCACTGAATTCGGTGTTCCAGGTGCTCATGTTCGCTGTGCTGGGCTGGTTCTATCTGTCGGTGCTGCCCGGCTGGCTCGGCCTCGAGCAAACCAGCATCGACACCTCGCCGTGGCAGATCGCGAAATCGGTGCTGATCTTCCTCGGCATCCCGCTGCTGGCAGGCTATTCAACCCGCCGCCTCGGCGAACGCGGCAAGAGCCGCGACTGGTATGAATCCACGCTGCTGCCGCGGATCGGGCCGTGGGCGCTGTACGGGCTGCTGTTCACCATCGTGATCCTGTTCGCGCTGCAGGGTAAGCAGATCATCTCTCAGCCGCTGGATGTGGTGCGGATCGCGATTCCGCTGCTGGCCTACTTCGCCATCATATGGGGTGGTGGCTACCTGCTCGGCGCTGCCCTCGGCCTCGGCTACGCGCGCACCACCACGCTGGCGTTCACCGCCGCGGGCAACAACTTCGAACTCGCCATCGCGGTCGCTATCGCCACCTACGGCGCAGCCTCCGGCCAGGCACTGGCCGGGGTGGTCGGTCCGCTCATCGAAGTACCTGTCCTCGTCGGCCTGGTGTATGTCTCGTTGGCGCTGCGCGGCCGGTTCCGCATCACCAGCCCTGCCACGCCGACACCGTCCGTCCTGACACAGGAGAGGGTGCTGGAGCGTTGAGCGCGAGGCCCGCGGTGCTGTTCGTGTGTGTCAAGAACAGCGGCAAGTCGCAGATGGCGGCCGGGCTGATGCGCCGTGCCGCCCGTGGGGAAGTGGAGGTGTACTCCGCGGGCACCGCCCCCGGCGACAGCCTCAACGAGTTGTCGGTGCAGTCGCTGCTGGAATTGGGCGTCGACATCCGCGACGAAACGCCGAAACCGATCGACCCGCGGCTGCTGCGCGCCGTCGACCTGGTCGTCACCCTGGGGCGCGAAGCCCACATCGATCCCGTCGACGGCGTGCGAATCCTCAACTGGGACACCGATGAACCCTCCGAGCGCGGCATCGACGGCATCGACCGCATGCGCCTGATCCGCGACGACATCGACACCCGCGTGCGGCAACTGCTCACCGAGCTGCGTCCCGCTGCCCCCTACGGAAGCCTCACCCGGCCTGCGGTGGACGGAGGAAATCGGCGACGGCGCGCGACGCGTCCTCCTGCGCCACGATCGGACCGTTCCGGCTGACCGAAGCGCTGGTGATCGGGCTCGACGAACAGGGCCGCATCCGCACATTGCAGCCACACCTGCGTCCCTGGCTCACGCTCACCTATCTCGCGGTACGACTGGCACCCCGCCTGCTCACATATCCGTCCGTCCTGTGGCGAGCGGCCCGAGCCGCGTAGACCATCCTCCCGCGAGGACCGACATCAGGAGCCGGGCAGGACGACGTGGTGCCCGGCTTTCACCGCAGCGCAGGCCGACCTGGTCGCAGCCGAACACGAACGGATCTTCGTCTCGCCCTGGGGCGAAGTGGGTATCCCACACCTCCGGATCGACGCCGGGCCGTGTGATCGAAGGGTAGCGCGCGGCGTCGAAGGCATTGTGAGCTGACCTGCCGGTGGCGGAATTCGATCCGACCACGTGATAGGCGTTCGTGACAGCTCGTTCGAGGATGACCATCGTGCAGATCTGGTTCGGCGGCGCAGGCAGCCGCGTCCGGCCGAGGGTGGCGGGTTCGATATGGGACCGCGAGGTGGCGAGGGTCAACCGGTCTTGCCGGCGGGCGTTGCAAGCTGGATGCATTGCCGCCCAAGGAGTTCCACAGCGCAAGTGTCGTCACAGGCCGGCGGCGGTCTGGTTCGCCGGGCGGGGGCGGTGGTCAGAGCAGGAGATGGAAGATGTCGAAGGCGACGTTCCATTCGGCGGTCCCGGGGTTCTTACGCTTCGGTTCGATCGTGACGAATGTCTGCGCCAGCGCCACGCTCAAGCCTCCGGCAATCAGCGGCAGTCGCTGCTCGGTCGCCTCGGAGAGGGCCATGTCCAACGGCGGCCTGGCCGCCAGTTGATCGAGCAGAGGCTGTAGTTCGATCTCCTCATCCAGTTTCTCGAACCGGTGGATGCTCTCCTGCAGTCCCTTGGTGATCGGCAGATCCCACGGTTCGATCACGTCCCGCAGGTTCGCCTTTGCCGAGGCCTTGCCGATGAGGACCAGATCGTAGATCTTGTCGTCGACGAAATCCGTATAGCGCTTCAGATCGTTCCGGTCGACTTGCAGGCCGGCCGCAGTGCGGAAGAATTGCTGGAATTTCACGGTACCCATCACTGGCATGTCGTCAGCTCCCCTCGAAGAATTCATGGATTTGGCGAACGGCCATCGCTCCCTCACCGACAGCGGATGCGACCCGTTTCACGGAGCCGTTGCGGACGTCGCCCGCAGCGAACAGGCCGGGCAGACTTGTTTCGAGCGTCCTCGACGGCCGGTCGCCGATCCGCCGGTTGCCGTCCTCACCGGCGCGGACCGCGTCCACGCCGGTGAGGACGAAGCCGTGGTCATCGAGTGCGATCGTGTCGGACAGCCACCCGGTGTGCGGCACCGCCCCGATGAAGACGAACAGGGCATGGACCCGGAGGGTGTCCCGTTCCCCCGTTTGATTGTTCTCGACCACGATCTCCTCGAGGTACTTCTCACCGTGGACCTCGCGAATCTCGGTATGCCGGTGGACGGTCACGCGCGGATGGCGCTCGATCTGGTCGACGAGGTACCGGGACATGCTCTTTCCGAGGTCACCGCCGCGGATGAGCAGGTGCACGTGGGAGACACGGTCCGCGAGAAAAACGGTGGCCTGTCCGGCGGAGTTTCCGCCGCCGACGATCGCCACCGGGTCGGTGCCGCACATCCGCGCTTCCTGATGGGTCGCGGCGTAGTACACGCTCGTCCCCTCCAGTACCTCGATCCCCGGCACCGCCAACTTGCGGTATCGCGCCCCGGTGGCGAGCACGACGGCCCGGCCGCGAACCGTGCCGCCGTCTGCCAGCCGGAGCACGTGGTGCCCGCTCTCGGACCTCAAACCGGCCACCTCCGCCGACACCAGCATGCGGGCGCCGAACTTCCCGGCCTGGATCACGGCCCGCTCCGCCAATTCGGCGCCGGAGATCCCTGCCGGGAAGCCCAGGTAGTTCTCGATCCGGGAGGAGGTACTGGCCTGGCCGCCCGCGGCGAACGACTCCAGTGTCACCGTGTTCAACCCGTCCGAGGCGCCGTACACGGACGCGGCCAGACCGGCCGGTCCCGCACCCACCACGACGAGGTCGAACACGTCCTGGGCTGCGTCACGGAGCGAGTCCAGGACCGGAAGCCCGACGATGCGGGCGAGTTCCGCATTCGTCGGATTGCGCAGCACCTTCTCGCCGTGCCAGATCACCACGGGAGTGTCCTCGGGTGCGACGTCCAGGCTGCGCAGCAGCTGCTCCGCCCTTTTGTCCCGCTCCAAATCGATCCACCTATGGGGCAATCGGTTTCGCATGGCGAACTCCCGAAGCCGCAACGTATCCGGTGAATAGCAGGAGCCGATGATCCGGAACCCCGAACCGAGCCCGATCAGCAGGTGCCTGCGCACCAGGTAGGCGCGCAGGATCAGATCGCTGAGCACGGGATCATGGGAAACCAGCCGGCGCACCCGCTCAGCCGGGACGGCGAGTATCTCGCCGTCCTCGATGGCCTCGGCGGTGAAGAACGCCACCTGGCCTTCCAGCAGCCCGAGCTCGCCCAGGAATCGGCCGGGACCGTGCACGCGCAGTATCCGGCGTTCACCGTCTCCGTCGCCCTCGTCGATGATCGCTACCTTGCCCGAGAGGATGACGAAGAAGTCGTTGCTGGGCTCGCCCTCTCGGATCAGCACCTCACCGGCGCGAACCGATCGACGCGTGCCACCGGCCTCGAGTGTCGCGACCTGGTCGTCGGTCAGCCGCGGGTACGCTCCGAGCTCATCCGGAGTCTCGTCGAGTGGCGGAATGTCGCGGACGGGAGCGGCGTCCTCAGACGAAGTTCTGGTCGACATAACACCAGCGCCAATCTTCACCCGGCTCCATCGACTGGACGATCGGATGGCCGATGACGTGAGCGTGCGCGCTCGCGTGCTTGCCCGGCGAGGAGTCGCAGCAACCGACGTGTCCGCACGTCAGGCACAACCTCAGATGTACCCACGGGGTGCCGAGGCGAAGACATTCCTCGCAGCCCTGTGGAGTCCGCGGTGCGACGGGCCGGATCGCGGTAACGTGTGGGTCGACATGGATGGAAGTCATGGCTTCGTCTCCTTCCCTGCTGTTTCCGAGAGCGCCTGATCGAGCCATGCGCGCAGTTGTGGTACCGGAGCTGCGCCCGCTTGACGAGCCAGGACCTCGCCCCGGTCCATCACCAGGAGAGTCGGTACGGCGCGAACGGTGAACCGTTCGGCCGTCTTGGGCGCAGCATCCACGTCGATCTTCACCAGCTTGATCTGACCCGCGCGTTCCCTGGCGAGCTGCTCGAGCGCCGGACTGACCATGCGGCAAGGACCGCACCACGTCGCCCAGAGGTCGACGAGCACAGGCACCGAGGACTTCTCGGCGACCTCCGCGAAGTCGTCGTCCCCTGCCGAGGCGATCCAGGGCAGCGGTTCGTGGCAGTTCCCGCAGCGCGGTTTTCCTTCCCCGGCCGCCGCCACCTTGTTGACCTTGCCGCAGTTCGGGCACTTCACCTTTTCGGATCCCATGAAGACACCTCTTCTCAGGCCGCCGCGACGGCGGGTTCCGCATACGCGACGGCGAGCTCGCCGCCGTCCACCGTGACACGGATGGTGCCACCCGGTTCGATCTCGCCGCGCAACAGCGCACGACCTATCTTGGTCTCCACCTCGTGGGCGATGTACCGTCGCAGCGGCCGCGCACCGTAGACCGGGTCGAAACCGTGTTCGGCGATGAGCCGGCGCGCTTCCGGCGTGATATCCAGGTGTATCTGCCGCTCCGCCAACCTGTTCCGGAGATCGGTGAGCTGTAGCTCGACGATGTGCTCGATCTGGGGCAGCGTGAGCGGGGTGAACAACACGATGTCGTCGACCCGGTTGAGGAACTCCGGACGGAAGTGCCCGCGCAGCTCCGCCAGCACCCGCCCCCTGGCATCCGGTTTGATCTCGCCATCGGCTGTGACTCCCTCGAGGAGATACTGGGACCCGATGTTGGAGGTCATGATGATCACCGTGTTCCGGAAATCGACCTGCCTGCCTTGCGAATCGGTGATCCGGCCGTCGTCGAGCACCTGCAGCAGGGTATTGAAGACGTCGGCGTGGGCCTTCTCGATCTCGTCGAAGAGCACGACGGAGTACGGCTTGCGGCGTACCGCCTCGGTGAGCTGGCCGCCCTCGTCGTAGCCGACGTACCCGGGGGGCGCACCGATGAGCCTGCTCACCGTGTGCCGCTCCTGGTACTCGCTCATGTCCAGGCGCACCATGTTGTCTTCGCTGTCGAAGAGGGCACTGGCCAGTGTCTTCGCGAGCTCGGTCTTTCCCACGCCCGTCGGGCCGAGGAAGATGAACGAACCGATCGGCCGGCGCGGGTCACGGATACCCGACCTCGCCCGGATCACCGCGTCTGCGACCAGTTGCACCGCCTCGTCCTGGCCGACGACCCTTTCGTGCAAAATCTCGTCGAGCTTCAACAGCTTCTCCCGCTCGCCTTCCTGCAGCCGGGCGACCGGGATACCCGTCCATGCGGCCACGATCTCCGCGATCTCGTCTTCGGTGACAACTTCGCGCAGCAACGGATTCCGGCCCTGCCTGGCGGCCAGTTGCTCCTCCGCGGCCCTGAGTCTGCGTTCCAGCTCGGTGATCTCGCCGTATCGCAACTCGGCCGCGCGGTTGAGGTCGTAGTTGCGCTCGGCCTCCTCGGCCTCGTGGCGCAACCGTTCCAGCTCTCCCCGCAGCTCCTGCACCCGCCGGATCGCCTGCCGCTCGGCCTCCCACTGAGCGTGCCTGGCGTCGGCCTCGGCCCGTAGGTCGGCCAGCTCCTTACGCAGCTCTTCCAGGCGCGCCTTGCTGGCCGCGTCCGTTTCCTTGGACAGCGCGGCCTCTTCGATCTCCAGCCGGGTCACTCTGCGGGTGAGCTCGTCGAGTTCGGCGGGCATCGAGTCGATTTCGGTGCGTTGCCGAGCGCATGCCTCATCGACCAGGTCGATCGCCTTATCCGGAAGGAAACGGTCGGTGATGTACCGGTGCGAGAGGGTCACGGCGGCGACCAGGGCGCCGTCCTTGATCTTCACGCCGTGAAACACCTCGAGTCGTTCCCGAAGTCCACGCAGAATCGAGATCGCATCCTCGATGCTGGGCTCGTCGACGAGAACGGTCTGGAAGCGACGCTCCAGTGCCGCATCGGATTCGATGTGCTTGCGATACTCGTCGAGAGTGGTGGCGCCGATCATGTGTAGCTCGCCGCGGGCGAGCATCGGCTTGAGCATGTTGCCTGCGTCGAGAGACCCGTCGCCGCCTGCCGATCCCGCGCCCACAACGGTATGAAGCTCGTCGACGAACAACAGGATGCGCCCCTCGGCCGCCTTCACCTCCAACAGCACCGCCTGCAGTCGCTCCTCGAACTCGCCGCGGTACTTCGCGCCGGCCACCAGGGAACCCATGTCGAGCGAGAAGATCGTCTTGTCGCGCAGGCCCTCCGGCACGTCGCCGCGGACGATCCGCTGGGCAAGGCCCTCGACGATCGCGGTCTTACCGACGCCGGGGTCGCCGATCAGCACCGGATTGTTCTTCGTCTTCCGGCTCAGGATCTGCGTTACCCTACGGATCTCGGCATCTCGGCCGATGACCGGATCGAGTGCGCCGGTCCGGGCCTCGGAGACGAGATCGCGTCCGTACTTCTCCAGCGCCTCGTAGGCCCCTTCCGGGGTCGCCGATGTGACGCGCTGATGGCCGCGCACTTTGGTCAAGACGGCGAGGAAGGATTCTCGCGTGACCCCATGACTGGCGAGGACCCGGCCTGCCGCAGTGGCCGACCCCTCCTCGGAGAGGGCCATCACGAGATGCTCCACGGACACGTAGGAATCCTTGAGTCGCTTCGCCTCCCGCTCCGCGGCGTCGAGCAACTTGGCCAGGCGCTGGGTGATCATCACCTGACCGGGCGTCGCGCCGGGCCCGCTGACTTTCGGCCTGCGCGAGAGTTCACGTTCCAGATCGGATCGAAGGGCATCGACGTTGGCGCCGGCCTGCTCGAGCAGTCGAGGTACCAGCCCTTCCCGCTGATCGATCAACGCGAGCAGCAGGTGCTCTCCGTCGACCTCGGTGTGACCCATTCTGGTCGCTACATTCTGGGCTTCCTGCAGGGCTTCTCGTGACTTTTCAGTCAGGCTGCCGGTGTCCATGGGGTGCCCTCCTTCCGCGGGAAGCTGCTTCGAGTTTCTCGATTCGATCCAGCAGATCGAGCACGAGCCCGATTGCCGAGTAGTTCAGGCCCAGACCGGTCCGCAGCCGTTGGATGCGGGCGGCATGGGCCACTGCGGATGGTTGGAACGACATCGCGCCGCCGGCGCCTCGGTCGGCGTCGAGCAGGCCGAGCGCCACAAGCCTTCGTGCCAGGTCCGGGTGCAGCCCGGTACGTTCGGCGAAGGCATCTGGCGACAATCCGGGACGGCGAACCAATACATACCGGGTGACCGGGCTCGGGTTGCTCATGTCTCTTTCCTCGGATCGAAGTTCGATTCGGTGGCCAACTGCTCGAACAGTTCGCGCTCGCGTGCTGTGGGTTTCGACGGCACCATCACCTTGATCTCGGCGTAGAGGTTGCCGTTGGGGCCACGCGGATTGGGCATTCCTTCTCCGCGCAACCGCAGCTTCCTTCCCGTCGACGAGCCCGGCGCCACTTTGACTTTCGCTTCGCCACCCGGGGTGGGAACGACGACGGTCGACCCGAGCACCGCCTCCCATGGCGATACGGGCAGGTCCACATAGATGTCCCGGCCCTGCACCCGGAACCGGGGATGCGGCTTGATCCGCACCACGAGATACAGATCCCCGGGCGGCGCGTCACCGTTGCTGCGCCCGCCTTGCCCGGCCAGCCGGATTCTCTGGCCGTCCAGGACACCGGCGGGAATGTCGACGTCGTACTGGCGTCCGTCCAGTCTGAGTGTGTGTTTACCGCCCCGGTACGCCTGTTCCAGAGTCAGTTCCAGTTCCGCTTCCTGATCGGCGCCGGGAATCGGCCCGTACCCGCCCGCGCCACCGAACATCTGCCCGAAGAGGTCCTCGAAGTCGACCGCGCCCTCGCCACCGAAACCTCGACCGAAGTGCACCCTTCTGCCGCCGCCGCCATACCCACCGGCGCCGGCCCGGACCCGTTCGTCGTAGTCCTCGGGCACCCGCCGGAAGTCCTCACCGAATCGGTCGTAGCGTTTCCGGGTGTCCGGGTCGGACAACACCTGGTAGGCCTCGTTGGCCTCCTTGAACTTGTCCTCCGCGGTGGGGTCCTTGTTCACGTCGGGGTGATATTTGCGCGCCAGCTTGCGGTACGCCTGCTGGATTTCGTCGGCGCCGGCGTCGCGCGAGATACCGAGCGCTTCGTAGTAGTCACGCGCCATCAGTGCCTCACCCCTCGGGTCGGCTGACGACCACCGAGGCGGGACGCAGCTGCCGACCGTCCTCTCCATAGCCCGGGCGCACGACCTCGATCACGGTCCCGGAGGGGACGTCGGGTTGGGACACCACGCTGACCACTTCGTGTAGCTCCGGGGAGAACGGCACACCGACCTCGTCGTGGCGCTCGAAGCCGAGCTGGGCCAGCACCTGCACCGCCTGGTCCCGGGTCGCCTTCACGCCCTCGACGATGGCCTGGGGATCGCTGCCCGCATGGGCCAGGGCGAGCTCCAAATTGTCCAGCACCGGGAGCCACGCGGCGGAAACCTTCGTGGCCTCCGCGGCGCGGGCACGGTCCAGATCCTTGGCAAACCGCTTGCGCAGGTTATCCAGATCTGCAAGGGCCCTGCGCCACCGGTCCTCGAGTTGAGCCAGCTCGGCCCCCGTGTCAATGCGATCCGGCGCCGTCTCGGTCTGATCCCCGTCGGTCGTCGACTCGGTCGTCGACTGATCTGCGGACCTTTCCATCGTGTACCTCAGCTTCGATCGAATTCGGCGTCGATCACGTCGTCGTCACCCGACGACGCAGCGTCTGTGCCGCCTGCCTGGTGTCCGTCTCCGCCGCCGGACTGGACCGGTGCGAGCCCGTAGAGCAACTGCTGCAGCTCGGAGGTGAGTGGCTCTACCTCCTCGGGGGGAGCCTTGTCTTCCACGGCTTTCCTGGCGTCGGCGATCAGCATCTCGGCGCGTGCCTTGTCGTGCGGTGGGGCACTGTCGCCGAGTTCGGCGAGTCGCCGTTCCACTTGATAGGCAACCGAATCGAGCGCGTTGCGCGCGTCTACCGCCCTTCGCAGCGCCTCGTCCTCGGCCCGGTTCCGTTCGGCTTCCGCGAGCATGCGCTCTACCTCACTCTGGTCGAGGTTGCCCTGCTCACTGATCGTGATGCTCTGCTCCTTACCGGTGTCCTTGTCGCGGGCGGTGACGTGCAGGATGCCGTTGGCGTCGATGTCGAACGTGACTTCGACTTGGGCCTCGCCACGGGGTGCCGGGCGGATGCCTTCCAGCCGGAACCGACCGAGCACCCGGTTGTCGGCGGCCCGTTCGCGTTCGCCCTGCAGGACCACGACATCCACTGCGGGCTGATTGTCTTCCGCGGTAGCGAACACTTCACTGCGCCGGACCGGGATCGTGGTGTTGCGCTCGATGATCTTGGTCATCACCCCGCCCTGGGTCTCGACGCCGAGGGACAGCGGGGTGACATCGAGCAGCAGCACATCGGAGACCTCGCCCTTGAGCACGCCCGCCTGGACTGCGGCACCCAGCGCCACGACCTCGTCCGGGTTGACGCTCATATTGGGGTCCTTGCCGCCGGTGAGCCGGCGAACCAGCGCCTGCACCGCCGGAATACGTGTCGAACCACCGACCAGAATCACCTCGTCGATGTCGTTGGCGGTGACCTTGGCGTCACTCATCGCCTGCTTCACCGGGCCGAGGCAGCGTTCCACCAGATCCGCCGTCAGATCCTCGAACTTCGATCGCATGATCGTGGTGGTGAGGTGCTTGGGACCGTTCGCGTCCGCGGTGACGAAGGGAAGGTTGACCTGGGCCTGTGTCACCGAGGACAGCTCGACCTTGGCTTTCTCCGCTGCCTCGAAGAGGCGCTGCAACGCCTGGGCATCCTTACGCAGATCGATGTTCTCCGCCCGTTGGAATTCGTCGGCGAGGTAGTCCACCAGACGTCGGTCGAAGTCGTCGCCGCCGAGGTGGGAATCGCCGGCCGTGGCACGAACCTCGACCACTCCTTCGCCGACGTCGAGCAGGCTCACATCGAAGGTGCCGCCGCCGAGGTCGAAGACCAGTACGGTCTCGTGGGTCTGCTTGTCCATGCCGTAGGCCAGTGCCGCGGCGGTCGGCTCGTTGATGATCCGCAAAACCTCGAGGCCTGCGATCCGGCCGGCGTCCTTGGTGGCGTTGCGCTGCGCGTCGTTGAAGTACGCGGGAACGGTGATGACCGCTTCTTTGACCTTCTCACCGAGGAACTTGCTCGCGTCGTCGACGAGCTTGCGCAGCACGAGGGCACTGATCTCTTCCGGCGCGTACTTCTTGCCCCGCACGTCGAATCGAGCCTCACCGTTATCACCCGGGACGACGTCGAAACTGACCGCTTTGGCCTCCTCGGAGACCTCGTCGTAGTGACGTCCGATGAAGCGTTTCGCAGAGTAAATTGTGCCCTTCGGATTCAAGATCGCCTGCCGTCGGGCGAGCTGACCCACCAACCGCTCCCCGCTCTCGGTGAAGGCCACCACTGACGGCGTCGTCCGCGCTCCCTCGGCATTCGGGATCACCCCCGGCTCGCCGCCTTGCCAGCTTGCGATGACCGAGTTCGTGGTGCCCAGGTCGATACCTACAGCAGTCGCCATGACTCATTCCTTTCGATCGGTCCGGCCGGTGAGCAGGCGAACGGCTTCGTCCGCGACCTCGACGTCGGCGAGGACTTCGTAGTGTCGTGGTTGTAATGATTGGATCGAGGTGAAGTCGCGCCGGCCGCGCTGCAGCGCGTACATGAGCAGGCCGAGCAGGGCGCCGACAACCACGCCGAACACCAGCCCGTAGCAGGCGAGCACGAAGCTTGTGAGCAGCGGCTGGACCCAGTCGAATATTCCGAAGATCCAGCCGAACAGTGCGCCTGTCAGCCCGCCCGCGGCGGCGCCTCGCAGAGCGGCCCAGCCGTAGTTCAAACGGCCGACGACCTGCTCGACCAGCTCGATGTCGCGTCCGACGATGGTTAATTTGTCTACCGGGAAATGCTGGTCGGAGAGGTAGTCGACGGCGCTTTCGGCGTCGGCGTAGTTGTCGAATGTTGCTATTACCTGGCGGGCAGGTTGGTTCGGACGTACCGCGGAGGTTCCACGACTGGACTCTGACATCACGCCCCCTGGGCGTCGATGGTTTCGGTGTTCGCCGAGCCGGTGGGTACCGGTTCGGCGTCCGGCCGGTCGGTCAACCGCTCGACCTCACGGACGGCTCAACCGCTGACTGTTCTTCATCCGCCTGTAGCGGCGACAGAACGGGAGGCGATGGCGTCCACACCCGGCTGGGGCATAGGAGTGCCGGAACCCGCTCGAGGCGACCGGTGCGCGCACTCCGGGCATCAGCCACTACTCCGGGGCTTCCACGAGTAGAAATCCGATACGAAAGATCGGGACTGCTGAGCGTGTGACAAGGTCCCAGCAAGTCGAAAGTAGGAAGCCGACTACGCCACACAGTGTAGTCACAGAAGCACCGGGAGTCACGGATCCATGCCCGCTCGCGCCGGCAGCAGCGGCCACCTGCGCGAAGACTTCACCGACGAGGCATCGTCATCCTGCTGCATGGCCAACGCCGGTGTCGTCGACACCACCCGGCGAGGCCGCCCCCCGACGCCTGAGACGCCCCACCGGACACATGCTGTGCTCCTACGCCCACCCGGGCACCAGAGTTGCTTTGGCCTGGTAAGCATGGTGGTCGCGGAGGATGTCCCGAGTTGCGCGGAACTTCGGTGGCAGCCCGGTGACCATCAGGCTGGCTGACCTCGTCGTTGCGCACCAAAGAATCCGACAGGCTCGGCGGACTCGCATGCCGAAGTTCGCGGTCGGGCGGGTGACGTGGGTCTGGCGAGTTTGCGGGCGGGCAGTATCCAGTCGGTGGTTCAGAGCTTGTCGGCGAGCACCTCGAGGTTGCTGATTTCCGGCGGCGCAGCGAAGAGTTCGTCGGCGCGTTCGCCGAGGGCCTTGCCGACCGGCCCGTCGAGATGTGTTTCGCGGGCGGCCTGGTCTGGGAATGCGTCGATGATGCCGAACGTCGAGGGGCCGAACCGTACCGCGAGCCACGGCTTCGTGCCGGGCTCCTGCTCGACGAGTGGCAGCGCCGATCGGAGGAATTCCACGACCGCGTTTTCCTTGCCGGGTTTGGCTTCGAGTTGGACCAGCAGCGCCTTGGTGGCCATGTCGGGTCTCCTTTTCGAGGTGGTGGACAAGACCCAGCATCACACCGTCGACCGGTGAAGAGAAGGAGTCGACCCACAAATTAGTAAAACCGATCTCAACCCCTAGCGATCGTCGAGCCGAAAGAGGAGACTCCAGGGTGGAGAGAACGCGACGCCTGGAATGGCCCACTGTTTGTTGTCCATGACGCGAAACATGGTGGTGTGCCTTAGTTTTGGTGTGTTCTTTCCGTTGCGTGCGCTGTCGCGTCGGCTACCCCAGCAGAACGGTTCGTTCGGTCGGTCGCTCACACGTAACCGCCTGTGGCCGGGCGTCAACCGGAAACGCCGCATGTCAGGGAGTATCGAGATGAAAGCACTTGTGTACGACGGGCCCCGTAACGTTCATGTGAAGGATGTGCCCGATGCGAGAATCGAGCAGCCGACCGATGTGCTGGTAAAGATCACCAGCACCAACATTTGCGGATCGGATCTACACATGTACGAGGGCCGCACCGATCTGGAGCCCGGGATGGTCCTCGGTCACGAAAACCTGGGGATCGTCGCCGAGGTGGGCAATGCGGTGGTAAAGGTCACCACCGGGGACCGGGTGTGCCTGCCGTTCAACATTGGTTGCGGTTTCTGCCGAAACTGCGAGGAAGGGTTGACCGCGTTCTGCCTGACGGTGCATCCGGATCCGAAGATGGCGGGCGCCGCGTATGGTTTCGCCGGGATGGGACCGTTCTGGGGCGGACAGGCCGAGTATTTGCGAGTGCCGTTCGGCGACTTCAACTGCCTGCGGCTGCCCGAGGATGCTCAGGACAAAGAAACCGACTATGTGATGCTGGCGGACATTTTCCCGACCGGTTGGCACTGCACGCGTCTGGCCGATATGCGGCCTGGCGATTCGATGGTGGTCTACGGGGCCGGCCCGGTCGGCTTGATGGCGGCATATTCGGCGATGATCCAGGGCGCGAGGAAGGTGATGATAGTGGACCGGCATCCAGACCGGTTGCGCCTGGCCGAGCAGATCGGCGTCATACCGATCGACGACTCGAAGGGCGACCCGGTCGAGCAGGTGCTGGAGCAGACCAATGGGCTCGGCGCCGACAAGGGTTGTGAGTGCGTCGGCTATCAGGCTCATGACCCGCAGGGAAATGAGGATTCGGCGATGACCATGAATCGGCTGGTCGATTCGGTGCGGTTCACCGGGCACATCGGCGTGGTGGGCATCTTCTTGCCGCGAGACCCCAACGCGCCCGACAAGCTGGAGAAGAAGGGCAAGATCGCCTTCGACATGGGCAAGTTCTGGTTCAAGGGTCAAAAGGCCGGAACCGGGCAGGCCAACGTCAAGCACTACAACCGCCAGCTTCGCGACCTGATCCATGAAGGCCGGGCCAAACCGTCGTGGATCGTCTCTCACGAACTCCCGCTGGCTGAGGCCGAGTCCGGCTACCAGCATTTCGATGCCCGCGACGACGGATGGACCAAGGTCGTAATGCATCCGTGAGGGGGCCCGGACCGAGAGGAACGCAACGATGGGAAAAGCACTGCGGGGCAAGCAGTTCGCGAAGACCGGGACAGGTGCGTCATGACAATGAACCAGACCTCGGTGTCCCTCGACGATGCGCAGCGGGTGATTGCCGCCGGGCAGGCCAAAGCCGCCGAGATCGAGTCGCCGTCGAATATCGCGGTGGTCGATGCCGGCGGCAACCTCGTAGCCCATGTGCGGATGGACGGCGCATGGATCGCCAGCATCGACATCTCGATCAACAAGGCATTCACCTCCCGAGCGCTGGACATCTCGACCGAGGACCTCGCGGCCGATGCGGGTCCGGGCAAGCAGTTCTACGGGATACATACCTCCAACGGTGGGCGCATCATGATCTTCGCCGGCGGTGTGCCGTTGCGGCGCAACGGCCAGGTCGTCGGGGCGGTCGGCGTCAGCGGCGGCACCGGAGAGCAGGACAAGGCTGTCGCCGAGGCAGCCGCGACGGCGATGTGAGCAGTGAACTACGTCGACCGGGCGCCGTCGCGGAGAGCCTGACAAAGCGGCCCCGCTGCCTGCCGAGGTGCCCGCACCGCGAGTCTCGGCCACGGCCGGAGGAGAAGGGCGATTGATGGTCTCCCTGCGGTTCCGTCATCGGCTGCGGTCCAGCCTGTGGATCACACCGTTGCTCTGCGTGCTGGCCTCGATCGGGCTGTCGTTCGTGACCGTGGCGGTCGATCGGCAGTTCGGCTATCGGCTGATCCCGGCGACGATCACGGGTTCGGCGGACGCGGTGGCCAACATCCTCAGCACCATCGCCGCCGCGATGGTCACCCTGACCACGCTCGTGCTCACGGTGACGACGGTGGCCGTCCAGCTCGCGATGGGCCAGTTCTCGCCGCGCATCGTGCGGGCGTTGCTCCAGGACCGCAGCGGCCAGCTGGCCTACGGGCTGTTCGCTTCGACGTTCGTCTTCGCGATCCTCGCGATCCGCGAGGTCAACGCCGTGGGCGAGGGTGCGGTGCCGGGCCTGACCGTGTCGGTGGCCTACCTGCTGATGCTGGCCAGCATCGCGGGGTTGTTCCTCTACATCCACCATTCGGGAAACGCGCTGCGCGCCTCGGGCCTGATCGACCTGGTCGGCGATCATCTGCGCGAGCAGCTGAACCGCAAGTACCCGGCGAAGGTGCCGCCGCCCGCTCAGCCTGATGTCGTGGTCTCGCCCGAACCGGGTCTCGTTATCGACCTGGATCGTCCCGCGCTGGTCGCAGCAGCGTCCAAGGCCGGCTGCGTGATGGAGATGGTTCCCCTGATGGGCGACTTCGTACCGGCGGGCGCGCCGCTGTTCCGCGTGCACGGCGATCCCGTCCGTCTCGACCACGCCCGCGTCGCAAGTCTCGTCGTCCTCGCCGCGGAGCGGACCCACGGCGACGACCCGGCGTACGGGTTCCGCAAACTGGTCGACATTGCCGAGCGTGGTCTGGCCCAACCGTTCACCGACCCGACCACCGCCGTGATGGTGATCGACCGCCTGCACGACTGCCTGCGGCAGCTCGCCGACCGCGACTTCCCCTCCGGCCGGCACCACGACGCCGGCGGCGAGGTTCGGCTCATCGAGCGAACGCTCAGCTGGGCGGGCTACGTCCGGCTCGCGTTCGACGAGCTCTGCCTCGCCGGAGCCGCCTCCCCCCAGGCATCGCGCCGGTTACGCGCCGCACTGGAAGACCTCCTGACGGTCGCACCACCCGAGCGGCACCCACCGCTCGAGCGGCAGCTGGATGTGCTCGTCGCCGCCGTACACCGCAGTTACGACGACCAGCGCGACCGAGGTGCGGCGCTGGTCGCCGATCAGCAGGGCATCGGTTCGGGCGCCGACCTCGCGGCGGAGTCCGAGGCGGCGACCAAGCGCGCCGGCGCAGGAACATGATCGACAGGAGGTCGTCGGCGTCTTCCGAGCGGGAAACACGGCGGGCGATGAAGGCTCGCAGGTCGAGAATCCATCGGCGGTACGTACGGCTTCCATTCCGGTGTGAACGGGCCTGAGTCTGGATAGGCGTCCAGGACTGCCCTGCTGTCTGCTCTGTGCCCCAGAAGCGATGCCAGGCACTGTGATCGGCGGGATTTCGACCCGCATCGGAAGAGGTGTCTTGTTCGGTGGAGCGGTGTCAGGATTCGACCTATCTCACCGACATCTCACGTGGTCGGGCTCTGCCCCCGCGCCCAAGCCTCCGGAACAGCACGGTTGTCGGGCACGGTCTCGGGCACGTCGATGTAGTGGGTCTTGGCGACCTCACGGGTGTTGAAGCAGCGGTCACGCCGACGCAGCGCACAGAGTCATCGGCCAAGGGAGGTAGGAATCGCAAGGGAGCGTCGGCCGCGCCGGGCGAGCGCTCGGAGCCCGCCCAGTGCGAACACACCGGCGGCCACCCACGGTCCGGCGATGATGATCGGGTCCATCCACTGATGGGCTCGATCGACCCGGGTGCTCTGTGTGCGAGAGCGCAATCCGTGATGGGTGAACTCGGCCTTCACCCCCGTCTCGGTGATCGGATTGTCGGGCCGCAGGGTGGCGAACGAGCGCGCGTGATTCTCCCAGGCGTCGACACGGTCGCCGAGAATCAGCAGCAGCCAGTGCGCGGCTCTGCCCTCGCTGTAGCGCTCGTAGGCACGGCGGCGGATCCGGCCCGACAGCCCGCGCAGCGGTGCCGAGGTGCCGAAGACCGGAGTGAGGGCCGCGTGTTCGATCGAGCGTTCACGGTGCTTCGTCTCCGGCTGGTATTCCGGCAGGTCCCAGTGCGCGCCGGTCTCCTCAGAGCGGAATTTCCGTCCGGACGGACGGTCTGCCGGGTCGAGGTCGACGCCCCAGCCCGGAATGCGCGCACGCAGTTCCTCGGCACTCGGCACGGGCGGATGCTCGCTGGTGTAGGTCATTTCGACTGCTCCTTCATGCCGAATCGGGCACCACGATCGGCTTGATGCAACCGTCGAGTTTGGCCGAGAAGATGTGATACCCCTCGGCGATGTGCTCGAGCGGGATGCGGTGAGTGATGATTTCCTTCGGTTTCAGATAGCCGTTGCGGATGTGCGAGAACAGCCGCGGCCATTGACGTTTCACCGGGCACTGGTTGGTGTTGATGGTCAGTCCCTTGTTCATCGCGTCGCCGAACTTCACCGCGCTGAACATCGGCCCGTAGGCGCCCATCACCGAAATCGTGCCGCCCTTGCGCACCGAATCGATGGCCCAGTTCAACGCGACCGGAGAGCCGCCTTGCAATTTGAACTTCGCCGCGGTCACATGCATCAGCAGATTGCCGTCCGCTTCGGCGCCCACCGCATCGATCGCCACGTCCGCGCCGAGGTAGCCGGTCATGCGCTTCATCTCGACCACCACGTCACCGCAGTCGGCCAGGTTCAGCGTCTCGGCGTGCGCGAACTCCCGCGCCTTCTCCAGCCGGTAGTCGAGGTGGTCGACCACTATCACCCGGCCCGCGCCCATCAGCCACGCCGACTGCGCGGCGAACAGCCCCACCGGGCCCGCCCCGAACACCACCACGACATCGCCCTCGGCGATGTCGCCCAGCTGTGCACCGAAATAGCCGGTGGCCAGCGCGTCCGTGCACAACAAAGCGTCTTCGTCGTCGAGCCAGTCCGGGATCTGGGCCGGGCCGACATCGGCGAAGGGCACCCGCACGTACTCCGCCTGACCGCCGTCGTAACCGCCGCAGGTATGGGAGTAACCGTAGATGCCGCCGACGGCCGTGGCATTGGGGTTGACGTTGTGGCAGTTGGAGTACAGGCCACGCGCACAGAAGTAGCAGGATCCGCAATAGATATTGAACGGCACCATCACCCGATCACCGGGCAGGAGATTGCATACCGACCCGCCGACCTGCTCGACGACACCGATGAACTCGTGGCCGAACGTCATGCCGACGCGGGTGTCCGGCATCATCCCATGGTAGAGGTGCAGGTCGGAGCCGCAGATAGCGGCCCGCTGCACGCGCACGATCGCGTCGTTCGGATGCTCGATCGACGGGACGTCCTTCTCCTCCACCCGCACCTTGTACGGGCCGCGATAAACCATCGCTCGCATGGCTGCCTCCTCTGATCCCGCTAGCCATACCCGGGTCCGCGGCCGCGAAACAGCACCGCACCACGCCGGTACTCGGATTCGCCGCAGCTGCGGCAGCCCGGCGAGATGAGGCCCATTCGCTTGTGAGTTCGGCCCTCCCAGAAGTGGAAGCATCCGCGACTGGGAGGGTTGCCCGTAGGTCCGGATCGCGGCCTCCTGCATCGATCGATGACTACTCGACGTCCGCCGTTCCGGCGAGAACGGACCGCAGGGGAAGCATGATGTCCTGGCCGACTCTGATCAGGTTCGGGTCCGAGATGTGATTCAGCTCGGCGATCATCTGGAGGAATCCGAGATCGCCGTACTTCTTCTTGACGATCCCCGACAGGGTCTCGCCTGCGACGACTCGGTGCCATTCGGCTGCCATGAGTAGCTCCTAGTGCCTCGTCAAGCAACCTTCGGTAGGTAATCAGGTTGCCGGATCTTGGAGTTGACGGCGAAGTCGCGTTTGGGTCGGGCGTGCTGGTTGTA
>NZ_JBSGDA010000037.1:0-50946 GCF_053602135.1 Nocardia sp. NPDC004573 | reverse complement strand
CAGAGTCCGAAAACCCAGCAAAACAATCGCCAGCCGGAAAATAGCTGACAAAAAATGCCCGACCCTCCACACGGGGAGCGGAAGAGCCGGAACCATAAAATATTTGGCACTGACATTCATCGACACACTATTGAGTTCTCAAAGAACACACGCACACACCATCGCCCGGTTTGAGCCGATTGATCGGTGAGGCAACTTTTCCAGCTTAGCTCAGCCGTGAACCCAGTTGCAAACCAGGGTCTCGTTCGAGCTAGTGTGATCGCCAGGCGCTCCTCGTCCTACCTCGTTTCCCTGGCCTCTCACTCAGCGTTTCCACTGAGCTCCTGGGGCCCCGGGTCGGTGTCCGTGTCGCTCTGACTTGGAATAAGTTACGTGTCTGCGTGCATCATGTCAAATCGCCTGGTCAGCGTGCGTTTCGCGAACACGTTTGTTACGTGCCGCCGCGGCAAGAACGCGGCGGCACTCAATCCGCTGCGCCGACGCGCGTGACATCGCCACCCAGCGCCTGCAGCTGCTCGACGAAATTCGGGTACCCGCGGTCGATATGGAAGACGTCGTGCACTTCGGTGGTGCCGTCGGCGACCAGGCCCGCGAGAACCAGGCCCGCGCCGGCCCGGATGTCCGACGACCACACCGGAGCGCTCGACAACCGCGGAATACCGCGCACCACCGCGTGGTGCCCGTCGGTGCGTGCGTCGGCGCCGAGCCGGATCATCTCTTCCACGAATCGGAAGCGCGCCTCGAAGATGTTCTCGGTGATCATCGAGGTGCCGTCCGCGATGGATGCGAGCCCGATGGCCATCGGCTGCAGGTCGGTCGGGAAACCGGGGAACGGCAGGGTCGAGAAGTTCACCGCGCGCGGGCGCTCGGCCTGGACCACCCGGAAGCCGTCCTGCTCGAACGAGATGCGCGCGCCTGCCGACCGCAACTTGTCCAGCACCAGCGACAGATGCTTGGGGTTCACGCCGGTGACGCGGATGTCCCCGAGGGTCATCGCCGCGGCGATGCCCCATGTCGCGGCGACGATGCGATCGCCGATCACGCGGTGGGTGGTCGGCGCGAGGCGCTCGACCCCCTGGATGGTGAGCACCGAGGTGCCCGCGCCACTGATCCGCGCGCCCATCCGGACGAGCATGTTGCACAGGTCGACGATGTCGGGTTCGCGGGCGGCGTTGTCGATCACCGTCTCGCCCTCGGCGAGCACCGCAGCCATGAGGATGTTCTCGGTCGCGCCGACCGAGGGGAAGTCGAGGCGGATCCGGGCGCCTTGCAGCTCATCGGCCCTGGCCACCACGCAACCGTGCTCGATCTCGCTGGTCGCACCGAGCAGGCGCAGTCCGGCTTGGTGCATGTCGAGCGGGCGGGAACCGATGGCGTCTCCGCCGGGCAGCGCGACGACGGCGCGCTTGCACCGCGCCATCAGCGGACCCAGCACACACACCGACGCGCGGAACTGCGTCACCGCGGGGAAGTCCGCGTGGTACTTCGGTTCGGCCGGGGTGGTGATGCTGACCACCCCGCCGTCGATGGCCACGTCACAGCCGAGGCCACGCAACACATCGCCCATCAGCGGCACGTCGAGGATGTCCGGGCAGTTCGTGATCGTGGTGGTGCCCTCGGCGAGCAGCGCAGCGGCCATCAGTTTGAGGACGCTGTTCTTGGCGCCCCCCACCGTGACCTCACCGACGAGTCGATTTCCGCCGGTAACCAAAAACCGTTCCATGCCGCCTCTCCGCGTATTCGGCGCACTGTTGGTGCAAGGATAGTTGGGGCGGCGCACTACGGTGCCGCCTCTCCACGACTCCCCTCGCCGCCGGACGTATTCGCCGTTGGAGCGAGTGCCGCGAGATGGGCGTTCCGCGGTGAACGAGGGTGACCTCGCCACCCTGACGGCCATACCCCGTGATCGCTCCGGTACTCGCCCGGGACTGCCGGGCGTTCAGGCGTTCGGCCGTTCCCCGCCGGGTTTCCACAGGATATCGCCGCCGGGATTGGCCACCCGGCCCAGGATGAACAGCAAGTCGGAGAGGCGATTGAGGTACTTGGCCGGCAAGACTTCGGTGTCGTCCGGATGCGCTTCGATCGCCGCCCATGCCGAACGCTCCGCACGGCGAGCGACCGTACGGGCGGTGTGCAACAATGCCGCCAGCGGCGTACCGCCGGGGAGGATGAACGAGTCGAGCGCGGGCAGGCCTGCGTTGAACTCGTCGCACCATGCCTCGAGCCGATCGATGTAAGGCTGGGTCACTCGCAGGGGCGGATACTTGGGCTCCGCCACCACGGGTGTCGAGAGGTCGGCCCCGGCGTCGAACAGATCGTTCTGTATCTGCCGCAGCACGGCGAGCATTGTTTCGTCCGGCCCGCCGAGCGCGATCGCGACACCGATGGCGGCATTCGTCTCGTCGCAGTCGGCGTAGGCGACCAAGCGTGGGTCGGTCTTCGCGACCCGGGAGAAGTCGCTCAATCCCGTGGTCCCGTCATCGCCGGTCCGGGTGTAGATCCGGGTCAAATGCACGCTCACAGCACAACCCTAGCGGGCGTGGCCGGACCCGGCCGTCGGCCCAGGTGCGTGCTAGAGACCCGGCATCCGTCGGGTGCGGTCGGACGGGCGGGATTCCACCCAGGAGAGGAAGGCGGTCAGGGAGTCGCGGTCCAGCGCCAATTCGAAGTCGCCCGCGCGGTCCGACACCGCGATCACGGCGATGTCGTCGGTCATGATGTCGTACTCGTCGCCGCGCGGGCCACGGCGATCACCGATCTCGATGCCCTGACGCCGAATGGTGGAGTCCGGGCCGAGTTTCAGGCTGGTGAGTTTGAAGAAGACGAGACGATCCTCGTCGTAACGCATCAATCCGTGCCGCCATCCCTGGCCACCGCGAGCGGGGAGGACACGCAGGAGCGCGGCAGTTCCGCCGCGTCGCAGCATGATCAGGCGATAAGTCGAGGCGAGCGCGAGGAACACGAGCGTGAGCACCAGAATGATCAGCAGAACCATCCCGGTTCGCAATGCCGTACGTCCCTTCGCTCCGCCGCCGTGTCGTGCACACGGCAATCGATCGGCGATGTGGACGGGCTTTCCGGCTTGCGCCGTCGAGCCCGATGCTCACATCGCGTGCGGCCATTCAATCACGGCGCCGAGTTTACAAATGGCCCGGCCGTGTCCGACTCGCCTGAAAGACGCTGTCGGCGGTGAAGAAAACGCTTCACCGCCGACAGCAGTTGTTCTCGATGAGAGGTTGTGTGTTACGCGTTCGCGGTCTGCTCGACCGCGCGCACCCGAGCCTGAGCGGCCCGCTGCTGCTCCTCGCTGGCGTCGGAGTCGGCCAGCACCCGGCGGGCCTCCTCGACGTCCACCTCGTCGGCGAATTCCGCCGACTCGGCCAGCACCCGAACCGAGTTCGCGGTGACCGAGAAGAAGCCGCCGTGCACCGCGGCGACGACGCGCTGACCGTCGGTATCCACGATCGTCACGGTGCCGCCCTCGACCAGCTGGCCCAGCAACGGCTCATGGCCGGCCATGATGCCGATCTGGCCTTCGGTGGTCTGCGCGCTGACGAACGTTGCCTGGCCGGACCAGAGCAGTCGTTCGACCGCGACGAGATCGACTGACATTTCCGCCATCGGTGACTACTTCCCGAGGATCTTCTTGGCGGCCTTCTCGACGTCGTCGAGACCACCGCAACTGTTGAAGGCCTGCTCGGGGTAGCTGTCGAACTCGCCCTTGCAGACACGGTCGAAGTCGTCGATGGTCTGCTCCAGCGGCACGACCGAACCCGGCTGACCGGTGAACTTCTCGGCCACGATGAAGTTCTGGCCGAGGAACTTCTCCAGACGGCGAGCGCGGCCGACGAGGACCTTGTCCTCTTCCGACAGCTCGTCCATACCGAGGATGGCGATGATGTCCTGCAGTTCCTTGTACTTCTGCAGGATCCGCTTGACCTCGTTGGCCACCCGGAAGTGCCGGTCGCCGACGATCGAGGCCTCCAGGATGCGGGAGGTCGAGGTCAGCGGGTCGACGGCCGGGTAGATGCCCTTCTGCGAGATCGGGCGGGAGAGCTCGGTCGTCGCGTCGAGGTGGGCGAAGGTGGTCGCCGGAGCCGGGTCGGTGTAGTCGTCGGCGGGCACGTAGATGGCCTGCAGCGACGTGATGGACCGACCACGGGTCGAGGTGATGCGCTCCTGCAGCTCACCCATCTCGTCGGCCAGCGTGGGCTGGTAACCGACGGCGGAGGGCATGCGGCCGAGCAGGGTCGACACCTCGGAACCGGCCTGGGTGAACCGGAAGATGTTGTCGATGAACAGCAGCACGTCCTGGTGCTGCACGTCGCGGAAGTACTCGGCCATGGTCAGCGCCGAGAGGGCGACGCGCATACGGGTGCCCGGCGGCTCGTCCATCTGGCCGAAGACGAGGGCGGTGTCCGGGAGGACGCCCATCTCCTCCATCTCCAGGCGCAGGTCGGTGCCCTCACGGGTGCGCTCGCCGACGCCGGCGAACACGGAGGTACCGGAGAACTCCCGCGCGATACGGGTGATCATCTCCTGGATCAGAACGGTCTTGCCGACACCGGCGCCACCGAACAGACCGATCTTTCCACCCTTCACGTACGGGGTGAGCAGGTCGATGACCTTGATGCCCGTCTCCAGGATCTCGGTCTTGCCCTCGAGCTGGTCGAACGACGGCGGCTTGCGGTGGATGCCCCACTGCTCGCCGTCCCGGCCCAGGCCGGGGGTGTCCAGGCAGTCGCCGAGCGCGTTGAAGACGTGCCCCTTGACGACGTCACCGACCGGCACCGAGATCGGCTTGCCGGTGTCGGTGACGGTGGCGCCGCGGACCAGGCCGTCGGTCGGCTGCATCGAGATGGTGCGCACGATGTTGTCGCCGAGGTGCTGGGCGACCTCGAGGGTCAGGGTCTTGGCCACCGAGGTCAGGGTGATCTCGGCGTGCAGAGCATTGAACAGCTCGGGGATGGCTCCGCGCGGGAACTCGACGTCCACGACGGGGCCGATGACCCGGACGACGCGGCCTGCGGCGCCGCCGGTCCGGCTCGTGTTGTCTTGAGTGACAGCTGCGGTCATTGGTGTTGGTTCTCTCCGTGTCGATGTGCGGCCTTCGAGGGGCCCTTCGTGCCCGTCGCTCAGGCCGCGTGGCGCTTTAGTCGCGGTCCGAGCTCGACGCCAGCGCGTTCACGCCGCCGACGATTTCGCTGATTTCCTGCGTGATCTGGGCCTGGCGCACCGAGTTGGCCTCGCGCTGGAGCACGCTCGCGAGCTCGTTGGCGTTGTCGGTGGCGGCCTTCATTGCGGTGCGCCGAGCCGCTGACTCGGATGCCGCTGCCTCGAGCAACGACGCGTAGATGCGCGTGTTGACGTACTTCGGCAGCAGCGCCGCCAGCAGCACATCGGCGTCGGGCTCGAATTCGTACTGCGCGTGGACGTCCGCGGTCGGTGAATCCGACACGATGTCCTCACCCAGGTCGAAGTTCTCGTCGACGTAGCTCACCTGGATCGGCGCCAAACGGCGCACCTCCGGGGTCTGCGTCAGCATCGAGACGAAGCGGGTGTACACGACGTGCAGCTCATCGACACCGGCGATGTCACCCGTCCCGTTCGGCGCGGGGACCGCTCCGTCGGAGCCGGCCATGAAGGCGTCGACCAGGTGGTGGCAGGCGGACGAAGCATCGGTGTACTTCGGCTGCTGCGAGAACCCGGTCCAGGCCGACACATACGAGCGGTTGCGGAACGCGTAGTACGTCAGGCCCTTGTTGCCCATGACGTAGAGCACCGGCTCCTTGCCCTCGTCACGCAGGGTGGTCATCAGCTCCTCGGCGCGCTTGAGCACGTTGGAGTTGTAGCCACCGCACATGCCGCTGTCACTGGTGATCACCAGCACGGCCGCCCGGCGCGGGTTGGGGCGCTCGGTCAGCAGCGGGTGCGACAGGTTCTTCGACGCGCTCGCCAGCTCGCTGAGGACCTTGGTGATCTCCTCCGCGTACGGCTTCGCGGCCGCGACCCTGGCCTGGGCCTTGGAGATACGCGAGGTCGCGATCAGCTCTTGGGCCTTGGTGATCTTCTTGATCGAATTCACACCACGAATGCGGGAGCGCAATTCACGCAAGCTTGCCATCAGCGGTTCACACTCCCTTCATTCGCTGCGTGGAATGGGCGGCATCCGCGGGGCACGAGGAGGTCGCGCACGCGTCCTCCTTCGTGCCCGTCGCGCATACCGCGGATCGAATAGCGCATTTGCCGGCTCGCGTTACTTCTCGACGTGCTTGCGGGTCACCGACAGCGACTCGACCTCTTCGTGGTCGAGCTGGCCCGCCTCGGCCTCGTTCACCACGGGGGTGCCGTCGGAGGTGAGGAAGGTCCCGAGGAACTTCTTGGTGGCCGCCTCGACCTGCTCGGCCGCCTCGCCGTCGAGCACCTTGCCGCCCTCGATCGCCTTGAACGCGTCGGCGGCGCTGCGGTGCAGCTCCTCGAGCAGTTCGGTGTTGAAGCGGCGGATGTCGGCGACCGGAATCGAGTCGTAGTAGCCGCGGTCGACCAGGTAGATCGAGATGATCTGGTCTTCGACCGGCACCGGCGAGTACTGATCCTGCTTGAGCAGCTCGACCCAGCGGGCGCCGCGCTCGAGCTGGGCCAGGGAGGCCGCGTCGAGGTCGGAGGCGAACGCGGAGAACGCCTCCAGCTCGCGGTACTGCGCCAGCTCCAGGCGCAGCGAACCGGCCACCTTCTTCATGCCCTTGGTCTGGGCGGCGCCACCGACGCGGGAGACCGAGGTACCGACGTTGATCGCCGGGCGGACGCCCTTGTTGAACAGGTCGGACTCGAGGAAGACCTGGCCGTCGGTGATGGAGATGACGTTGGTGGGGATGAACGCCGAGATGTCGTTGGCCTTGGTCTCGATGATCGGCAGACCGGTCATCGAGCCGGCGCCGAGCTCGTCGGACAGCTTCGCGCAACGCTCCAGCAGCCGGGAGTGCAGGTAGAAGACGTCACCGGGGTAGGCCTCGCGGCCCGGCGGGCGACGCAGCAGCAGCGAGATGGCGCGGTAGGCCTCGGCCTGCTTGGTCAGGTCGTCGAACACGATGAGCACGTGCTTGCCCTGGTACATCCAGTGCTGGCCGATGGCCGAACCGGTGTAGGGGGCCAGCCACTTGAAGCCCGCGGAGTCGGAGGCCGGGGCGGCGACGATGGTGGTGTACTCCAGCGCGCCGTGCTGCTCCAGCGCGGCCTTCACGCCCGCGATGGTGGAGCCCTTCTGGCCGATGGCGACGTAGATGCAGCGCACCTGCTTGGTCGGGTCGCCGGTCTCCCAGTTGGCCTTCTGGTTCAGGATCGCGTCGATGCAGACCGCGGTCTTGCCGGTCTTGCGGTCGCCGATGATCAGCTGACGCTGGCCGCGGCCGATGGCGGTCAGCGCGTCGATCGCGGTGATACCGGTGGCCAGCGGCTCCTCGACCGGCTGGCGCTCCAGCACGGTCGCGGCCTGCAGCTCGAGCACGCGCTGTTCTTCGGACTCGATCTCGCCGAGGCCGTCGATCGGCTGACCCAGCGGGTTCACCACGCGGCCGAGGAACTTGTCGCCGACCGGAACCGAGAGCACGTCACCGGTCCGGCGGACCTCCTGGCCCTCCTCGATCTCGGCGAACTCGCCGAGGATGACCGCACCGATCTCACGGTCCTCGAGGTTCAGCGCGACGCCGAGCACGCCGCCCGGGAACTCGAGCAGCTCGTTGGCCATCGCCGAGGGCAGGCCGCTGACGTGCGCGATGCCGTCACTGGTGTCGGTGACCACACCGACTTCTTCGATGGAGGTCTCGGGGGTGTAGCTCTTGGTGTAGCTCTCGATCGCGCTACGGATCTCGTCGGAGGAGATCGTCAGCTCCGCCATGTTCTTCCTGCTCTCGCTGTCTGGGTCTGAATGTCGGGGGTGGTGGAAGCGCGCTAGGTGAGGGCCCGGCGCATCTTCTCCAGTCGGCCTAGGGCGCTGCCGTCGATCACGTCGTCACCGACGCGCACCACGACTCCGCTCAGCAAACTCGGGTCGACCTGGATGTGCACCGTGGTCGCCTTGCCGTAGATGCGCCGCAGCGAGGCGGCCAGCCGGTCGCGCTGCTGCTCGGTGAGCCCGATCGCGGCGCGCACGTGCGCGACGATCTGATCGCGGCGCGCCGCCGCGAGGTCGGACAGCTCGTCGAAGGCGGCGCTGATGCCCGACCGCTGCCTGGTCACCACTTGCTCCGCGAGGGTCAAGGTGATGGGCTCGGTCTTGCCTGCGAGCAACCGTCGGATCAGTTCGCGCTTGGCCGAAGCCTGCTGCGAACGATCCGACAGCGCCTGCTCCAAGTCGGGGTTGTCGCCGATGATCCGGCCGAGCCGGAACAGCTCGTCCTCGACCGCCTCGATCCGGCCACGCTGGGCCGCCGACTCCAGTAACGCCTCTTGACCGAGCAGCACCAGGGTGTCCACCAGATCGGAAGTGCGCGACCAGTTCTCGGCCACCGCGGTGGTCAGCACTGCCAGCGTGGCAGCGCTGACCTTGCCGCCGAAGACCCGCTCGCAGAGTTCCGCACGCGCGGAACCCGGCACCGACACGTCCGCGAGCGCCACACGCAGCGAACGCTGGTCGTCCAGCACGGCGACAACGGCGAACAGTTCCGAGCCCGTCGTGGCCGCAGCACTGTCGCTTCCGGTCAGAGCGGCCCGAAGCGCCTCCCGAGACCGGGCACTGGCCTCGCGGCTCGCTGCGTACATGCTTCTCACTTTCGCGTCGTTACCTTCCGACCCCGATGCCTGCGTCGGTCTGGTCGAGCTCGTCGAGGAACCGGTCGATCGAGGCCGCCTGCTTGGCCTCGTCGGACACCGACTGCCCGATGATCTTCTCGGCCAGGTCGACGGCCGTGCGGCCGACTTCGTGGCGCAGCTCGGTCAGGATCTGCTGGCGCTGGGCTTCCAGCTGGGTGTGGCCCGCCGCGATGATGCGGTCGGCCTCGGCCTGGGCCTCCGAGCGCATCTGGGCGAGGATCTCCTGGCCCTGGGTGCGCGCGTCCTCACGGATACGCGCCGCCTCGAGCCGGGCGTCGGCCAGTTGCTGCTGGTACTGCTGCAGGGTGAGCTGAGCTTCTTCCTGCGCGGCTTCCGCGCGAGCGATGCCGCCTTCGATCTTCTCGGAGCGCTCGTCGAGCGTCTTCATCAGGCGCGGGATCACGTACTTGTAGAACAAGAACCCGATGATGACGACGCAGACGATCGACCAGACGATGTCGTACGTTTCGGGGAGGAGAGGGTTCACTTCCTCTCCCTCCGCCGCCGCGAGCAAAACTGACTCGTACATCGGAATCAGAAAATGAAGCCGGCGACGAGACCGATGAGGGCCAGCGCCTCGGTGAACGCGATACCGAGGAACATGTTGGTGCGGATGGTGCCCTGCAGCTCAGGCTGACGCGCGATGCCCTCGATGGCCTTACCGACGACGATGCCGACGCCGATACCGGGGCCGATCGCGGCGAGACCGTAGCCGACGGCGCCCAGGCCCTTGAAGGTGCTCTCGTTCGTGGCGGCTTCCTGGGCCAGGTAAGCGAGGCTCATGAGTCTTCCATTCCCTTTCTGTTGCTCACCCGCCGGTCGGCGTGGTGTAGCAGGTTTCCGGTATTTGTGTCGGTCAGGTCAGTGATCGGCCGCGTGCTGTGCGAGTCCGATGTATACGGCGGTCAGCAGCGCAAACACGTAGGCCTGCAGGAAGATGACCAACAGCTCGAAGAGCGTGAACCCGAGTCCCGCGAGCAGCGAGAACGGCGAGAACACCTTCATCCACGCGGCGGCGTCGAACAGGAAGAACCAAGTCGCGCTGAAGAACAGCACCAGCATGATGTGGCCGGCCAGCATGTTCGCCATGAGTCGGACGGTCAGCGTGAAGGGGCGCAGGATGAAGGTGGAGACGAACTCGATCGGAATCAGCAGCACGTGCAGTGCGGCGGGAACGTTCGGAACGACGATGCTGCTGCGCATGTAGTTGAGGAATCCGTACTTCCGGATACCGACGTAGTTGAACGTCACGTACGCGATGAGGGCCAGCACCAGCGGCATGCCGATTCGGGCGTTCGAGGAGATGTTCAACCCCGGGACGACACCCGAGAAGTTCAGAAAGAGGACCGTGAAGAAGATCGTCGCGATCAGCGGGAAGAACTTCCGTCCGGATTCCTTGCCGAGGACTTCCTCACAGATCTGCTCCTTGACGAAGACCAGGCCGACTTCGGCGACATTCTGCAGGCCGCGCGGAACGATCCGGGGCGAGCGGAATGCCAGCACCATCACGACGACGAGAACGGCCGTCATCAGAATGCGGATCAGCATCAATCGATCGAGTTCGAACGGCGTTCCCTCGAACAGCACAGCTGGAGGGAAGAAGTCGGTAAGCGACGGCGCATGGAACTCGGCCGCCAGAGTGGTGACGCTCAGCGTTCTCTCCCGTGTTCGGGCCGCGGGTACGGTCATTCCCGCGGTTCGATCGGACATTGACGATCAATTTGGGTCGACTCAGGTCGGCTCGAAGTTCGTCAGCAGCTGTGCGGTGGTTCGCATCCACCCGGCGTCTGTACGTGTGTCGGCGACATTCGTCGACATGCAGAACCGGAACACCCCTCGGAGCCCGGCACGGCAGTAAGCATAGCGGCCCATGCAGGGGATCTCGGCGGTGACCCCTCACTGATCCCCGACTTGGTCGCTTGCTTACCAATACTTTACCAAGTCATCTACGACAGCGTGTAGGGGGTGGGGGTTTTCGTTACTCCCGAGTACCGGACGCGGGCTCCGAGTCCGTCGTCGTCACGTACGGAACCTTCTGGCGGACAACGCCGTACGTCTCCGCGCCGAGCACGATGATCAAGGCCCCGACCACGGTCAGGAACAACACGACCCGGTCGTAGAAGTCGAATCGCTGCAAGACCGCGACGACGATCAGCGCCACCAGGAGCTTGAGCACCCAGCTGACCAGCATGACCAGACCGGCGGTGCTCGGCGGCAGTTTCGCGCCGAACAGCACGACGGCGGCGGTGGTCAGGATGAAGCCGCCGCCGATCGCGGCGCCCAGCACCGCGCCCCACACGCCGGCGAAACCCGACACGGCGGCGCCGAGCGCGACGGCCAGAACCACCAGCACGCCCAGGCCGATCAGTCCGTAGCGCAGCGCGGCGCGCAGCGGCGCGTCGGGGCCGGGAACGGGTCGGGGTGTGAAGCTCACAGCCGCCGACTTTACCCGGACGCCGATCCGTCGCCCGCCGGGTCCCCACGACGCAGCCCCGGAATGGCGGTGATCACCAACGCGAAAACCAGCCCGCCCGCCATCAGCAAGACGACCAGCCTGCGATCCATCAGCGACGTGCCGACCGCGCCGAAGGCGAGCACACCGACCCACAAATAGATCAGCAACACCACGCGGCGATGCGAATGACCGATCTGCAGCAGACGGTGATGCAAGTGCATCTTGTCCGGCGTCGAGAAACTCACACCCGCGCGAACCCTGCGCACAATGGCGAGCAACAGGTCGAGCACCGGAATGAACATCACCGCGCCGACCAGCAACAACGGGGAAAGCAGACCGACGATGTCGCGCGGGCCGTAACCCTGGAGCGGAATTCGCCCCGACGCGCCGGTCGAGACCGCGGCGAGCATCAATCCGATCAGCATCGAGCCCGAGTCGCCCATGAATATGCGCGCGGGCTGGAAATTGTGCGGCAGGAATCCGAGGCATCCACCGGCGAGCGCGGCGGCCAGCAACGCAGGCGGATAGGTGTCCACCGAGCCGCCTTGCTCGTTCATCAGGCCCAGGCAGAACACGAACACGGCCAGCGCGGCGATCAAGCCGAGTCCCGCCGCGAGGCCGTCGAGGCCGTCGACGAAATTCATGGCGTTGACCAAGGTGACGGTGACGGCGACCGTGACAAGTCCGCCCTGCAATCCGTCCAGCACGACCGTGGTGTTGCTGAACGGGTTGTAGATGACGTACCAGCCCAATCCCATGACGGCCATCACCCCGGCCGCCGTCACCTGGCCGGCGAACTTCGTCAGCGCGTCGAGGCCCCAGCGATCGTCCACGATCCCGACCAGCACGATGACCGTCGCGGCCACCAGCACGGCGATCGGGATGTTGGGTTTGTAGTCGAAGCCGCTGCGCAGCGCGGGCAGTTGATGGGCGAACAGCACCGCGGCGACCACGCCGATGTACATGCCGACACCGCCCATCCGCGGAATCGGTTTGACGTGCACGTCCCGGTCACGCGGCACGGCGACCGCGCCGAAGCCGATCGCCAGCACCCGCACCCCGCCGGTGGCCAGGAAGGTCACCACCGCCGAGATGAGCAGCACGACGAGTAGCTCGCGGAGCGGGACGACAGCGCTCGAACCCATCATCCGAGCTGCGCGGCGCCGGTGAGCGCTTCCGGCGACATGCCGAGCACTTCGGCGATGTCGGCGACGGGCACCGCGCCCACGCGCAGGACGCGCGGCTGGTCGGCGGTCAGGTCGACGATGGTGGAGGCCACCGCGTGCTCGGCCGGGCCGCCGTCGAGGTACACGCTCACCAGCTCACCGAGCTGATCGCGGGCCTCGGGCGCGGTCTTCGCCGGTGGCTGCCCGGACACGTTGGCGCTGGACACCGCCAGCGGACCCACCTCACGCAACAATTCGAGGGCGACCGGGTGCAGCGGCATCCGCAGCATCACCGTCCCGCGGGTGTCACCGAGATCCCAGGCGAGCGAAGGCGCTTGCTGGACAACGAGACTCAGACCGCCGGGCCAGAACGCCTGGATCAGCTCGCGCGCCTGCGGGCGCACCGAGAACACCAGGCCGTCGATGGTGTGCCAGGAACCGACGAGCACCGGCACCGGCATGTCCCGGCCGCGGCGCTTGGCCGCGAGCAGCGCACTCACCGCGGTCGAATCGAACGCGTCGGCGCCCAGCCCGTACAGGGTGTCGGTGGGCAGCACGACCAGCCGTCCGGATTTCAGGGCGCTGGTGGCTGCGGACAGTCCGGCGGCGCGCGAGTCGGGATCCGCGCAGTCGTAGACGGTACTCACGGCAACCATCCTGGCATGCTCCCCCGCCTCTCCGCGTATTCAGGCCGTACTAGTGGGGTGAAACGAGAGTCGCGTTCAGGTCTTGCGCCGGGTGCCGAGCGAGTTCTGGGCGTGCCCGGCGAGTTACCCATGTGCTTGCGAAATCAGTCGTCACGTGGGCTGCGACGGCTGTCGCCGCGCATCGGGAGCATCGGCGGTGCGGTCGTCCTAGGACGCGGTCATCAGAGGAACGGAGTGGTCGGCAGCACCGGTGCCGGGAAGACCGGTGCACTGCGGCGAGACTGCGGCGAGGACCCCGGTCAGGTGCGGGTGGCGGCGACGAAGCGGGGTTTGCCTGCCAGGTCGGGGTGTTCGACGACGTCGGTGAAGGCGCCGGTGGCGGTGAGGAGGGCGGCTACGCCGGAGCCGTTGGTGTCGTCGTGCTCGATGGCGGTGGCGCCGCCGGGGCGCAGCAATCTGGTGATGTTCGGGATCATCTCGCGGATGACGGACAGGCCGTCGGGGCCGCCGAACAGGGCGACGGGCGGGTCGTGCTCGGCCACCTCGGGGTCGAGGCGTGCCCCCTCCGGGATGTAGGGCGGGTTGGACACCACCAGGTCCACCCGGCCGTTCAGGTCGGTGAGCAGGGTGGGATCGGTGGCGTCGTCGGCGTAGAGCGTGATGGGGGTGTCGCCGGCGGCGATGCGGTCGTCGGCGTTGCGCCGCGCCCAGACCAGGGCGGCGGCATCGAGTTCGACGGCGTGCACCTCCGCGTCGGGGCGCGCATGGGCGAGGGCGAGGGCGAGCGCGCCCGACCCGGTGCACAGATCGACGACGATCGGCGCGTGATCGTGCGGCAGCGCCTCCAACTGTGCCAGCGCCCACGCGTACAGCAACTCGGTCTCCGGCCGCGGCACGAAGACGCCGGGGCCGACCGCGAGGTCGAGCGCGCCCATCACGGCCGTTCCGGTCAAGTGCTGCAACGGTATCCGCCGCGCCCGGCGGTCGACCAGCGCGCGGAACTCGTCCAGCTCGTCCGGCGATACCAGCGGGCTCAGCGCCAGCCTGGTCCGCTCCACGCCGAGGACGTGCGCAGCCAAGTGCTCGGCGTCGGCGCGGGGACTGTGCACCCCGGCGGTCCGTAACGTCTCGATGGCGTCGTTGAGAACGGGGCGCAGCGCGACTCGGGTCGTAGACATGACAGCGACTCTGCCCGAAAGGTACCTACTCCGCGGCCATCCGCGCTTCGCGATCCGCCTTCCCGAGCGCGTCGAGCAGCGCGTCGAGGTCCCCGTCGAGCACGGCGTCGAGGTTGTGCGCCTTGAAACCGATCCGGTGGTCGGTGATGCGGTTCTCGGGGAAGTTGTAGGTGCGAATCCGCTCGGAGCGGTCCACCGTGCGGATCTGGCTGGCGCGGCCCGCCGCCGCCTCCTGATCGGCCTGTTCTTCCGCCAGCGCCTGCAAGCGGGCCGCGAGCACCTGCATGGCGCGGGCCTTGTTCTGCAGCTGGGAGCGCTCGTTCTGGCAGGTCACCACGATGCCGGAGGGCAGATGGGTGATGCGCACCGCGGAGTCGGTGGTGTTGACGCCCTGCCCGCCCTTGCCGGAGGAGCGATAGACGTCGATGCGCAGATCCGACTCGTCGATCTGCACCTCTGCGATCTCGTCGGGCTCCGGGTAGATCAGCACGCCGGCCGCCGACGTGTGGATGCGGCCCTGCGATTCGGTCACCGGGACGCGCTGCACCCGGTGCACACCGCCCTCGAACTTGAAGCGCGACCAGACACCGTCGCGCGCCGCGTCGCGGCTCTTGATCGACAGCGTCGCCTCTTTGTAGCCGCCGAGGTCCGACAGGGCGGCGTCGAGGATCTCGACCTTCCAGCCGCGGCGCTCGGCGTACCGCACGTACATGCGGGCCAGGTCGGCGGCGAACAGCGCGGACTCCTCGCCGCCCTCTCCGGACTTCACTTCCAGCACGACGTCGTCGCCGTCGTGCGGGTCGCGGGGGGCCAGCAGGTCGGCAAGGGCCTGTTCCAGCTCCTCGACCTGGCTTTGCAACTCCGGGATCTCCGCGGCGAACGCGGCGTCGTCGGCGGCGAGCTCCTCGGCGGCCGACAGGTCGTCGCGCGCCGTCTCGAGCTTGCGGTAGGTGGCCATGACCGGGGCCAGCTCGGCGAATCGCTTGCCGACCCGGCGCGCGGCGCCCGCATCGTTGTGCAGCGACGGATCGGCCAGCTGCGTCTCCAGGCCCGCGTACTCGGCCAGAATGTCGTCGATGGCGGACGGTTGCGTCACGGTGCTTCCTTCTCCTGGTCCCTGTCCATACAAAACACCGACGCCCGGCCTGCGCAGCAGGACCGGGCGTCGGCGAGGAAGCTACTTGGCGTCGGCCTTCTTGCCGGCACGCTTGCCGTAGCGGGCCTCGAAGCGGGCCACGCGGCCACCGGTGTCGAGGATCTTCTGCTTGCCGGTGTAGAACGGGTGGCACTGCGAGCAGACCTCGACGGTGATGTGTCCCGACTCCTTGGTGCTGCGAGTCTGGAAGGTGTTGCCGCAACCACAGACGACCGTGGTGTCGACATACGTCGGGTGAATTCCTGCCTTCATGGATGTCCTCTCGATTGTGGTCGCCGGGTCGCCTGCGCGAACGCGCGAAGCGTGAACCGGAACCGACTAGGCGGGAGCTCTGCTCACCTGAGCAGACGCAACGACCGTTCAGTATGCCAGAAATGCCGTTACGCTCCCAAAACACCCCCGGCGCGCGGTTTGTTCCCGCCCCGCGTACTCCCCTGCCGGTCGCGCCCCTGGAAGTCCGGGCACGCGAATCCGCGCCGCCTCCGGGACGCTGAAGTCGGGTAGTCCGCTACTCAGGAATGCGAACAAATTCGTTCATAGAGTTGCGTACCTGGTGCACATCGGCGTGCCGAGACAGGAAGGAGACCCCGTGAACATCCGGATCGCGTCCGCGATTCTCGTCCTGCTGACTATCGCGGTCACCGTCGGTTTGTCCGCCCTCCCCGAAGACGCGCACTATCCGGCGCCGGCGAACGCCGTGTACATCCAGACTTCCGAACCCGACGACGCCCCCGATCCCGAACCGTGTGCGCTGATCCTCGGGGTCCTGATCTGCGGCGCTGCCACGATCGGACTCGCCTTCTTCACCCCACGAACGCCGAGAGGGTCCCGCACCAGCGGGACCCTCTCGGCCGTTGTCCTGGCGACAACTGATTTCGCGAGCACATGGGGAACTCGTCGGGCGCGCCCAGAACCCAGCGAGGCGCTGACCGCCGGCCCTGAGCGCTGCTCTCGCGGCTCCAAGCCTGTACGGCCGGAATATCCGGAGAGGCGGACAACCCTATTCGTCGAGCGCGCCCGGCGCGGTCTTGCTCACCTGCATCAAGAACTCCAGGTTGTTCTTGGACTTCTTCAGACGGTCGATCAGCAGATCGATCGCCTGGTGCGAGTCCAGGCCGGACAGTACGCGGCGCAGTTTGTGCAGTACCGCCGCCTCGTCGGGGCTGAGCAGTAGCTCGTCCTTGCGGGTACCGGACGGGTTGACGTCCACCGCGGGGAACACCCGGCGCTCGGCGATCTTGCGGTCCAGCTTGAGCTCGGCGTTGCCGGTGCCCTTGAACTCCTCGAAGATCACCGTGTCACCGGTCGAACCCGTCTCGACCATCGCGGTGGCGATGATCGTCAGCGAGCCGCCGTTCTCGATGTTGCGCGCCGCGCCGAGGAACCGCTTGGGCGGGTACAGCGCGGTGGAATCCACACCACCGGAGAGGATTCGGCCCGAAGCGGGCGAGGAGTTGTTGTACGCGCGCCCGAGGCGAGTGATCGAGTCGAGCAACACGACGACGTCCTTGCCCATCTCCACCAGGCGCTTGGCGCGCTCGATGGCGAGTTCGGCGACGGAGGTGTGGTCCGACGGCGGCCGGTCGAAGGTCGAGGCGATGACCTCGCCCTTCACCGAGCGCTGCATGTCGGTGACCTCTTCCGGACGCTCGTCGACCAGCACCACCATGAGGTAGCACTCGGGGTTGTTGGTCGCGATCGCGTTCGCGATGTCCTGCAGGATCGTGGTCTTACCGGCCTTCGGCGGCGACACGATCAGGGCGCGCTGGCCCTTGCCGATCGGCATGATCAGGTCGATCACGCGGGTGGTCAGCTTGTTCGGCTGGGTCTCCAGGCGCAGGCGCTGGTTCGGGTACAGCGGAGTGAGCTTGCCGAACTCGGGACGCCGCTTGGCCGCCTCGACGTCGCCGCCGTTGACCGTGTCCAGCCGCACCAGCGGATCGAACTTCTGGCGCTGGTTGGACTGTTCGCCGTCGCGCGGAGCGCGCACCGCGCCGGTGATCGCGTCACCGCGGCGCAGGCCGTTCTTGCGGACCAGGTTCATCGACACGTAGACGTCGTTCGGCCCGGCCAGGTAGCCCGACGTGCGGACGAAGGCGTAGTTGTCCAGCACGTCGAGGATGCCCGCGACCGGCTGGAGCACATCGTCCTCGCGGATCTCCAGTTCGCGGGACTCGCCGCCGCCGCCGCTCTCGCGGTCACGCCCGCGACGACGCTCCCGGAAGCGGCGTCCACGCCGTCCGCGACCGCCCTCTTCGTCGTCGCCGCCGCGGCCGCCCGCGCTGCCGTTCTGGTTCTGGCCCTGGCCACGCTCGCCCTGGCCACGCTCACTCTGCCGGTCGCCCCCACGCTCGCCCTGGCCACGCTCGCCCTGGCCACGCTCGCCCTGGCGGTCGCCTCCACGCTCGCGGCGGCGCTCGCCGCCCTGTTCGGCGTCCTGCTTCGACTCGTCGGCACGGGTCTCGGCGGACGCGGTCTCGGTGGCGGATCGCGCCTGGTCACGGCCGCGCCGCTGCCGACCGCGGCCACGCTGGCCGCTCTCCCGGCCGGACTCCTCGGTGGTCTCGGTGGCCTGCGCCGACGCCGACTCGGGCGCGGCATCGGCGGGGGCCGTCTTCGCCGGGGCGGGAGCCTCGCCGGGCGCGGCCGAAGCCGCGGGCGTCACGTCGAGGGTCGCCTGCTCGGCCTTGGCCGGCGCCGGCTCCGCCGCAGCGGCGGTCTTGGCGGGGGTGTCGGCCTTCGCGGGGGCATCGGCCTTGGCGGTTACCGCGGACTTGGCCTCGCTCTTGCCGGGCTTCTCCACCTTCGCCGCCTTTCCGGCGGCCTGATTCTCCTTGATGGCGGCGATCAGATCGCCCTTGCGCATTCCGGAGGTGCCTCGGATACCGAGCTCCCCCGCAAGCGCGCGCAATTGCGGCAACAACATTCCAGTCAGCCCCGATCGTGCGACGTCGGTGTGTTCGCTCATCTTCGAAATCTGTCCGGATTCACTTTCGCGCTCGCCCGTCGGGTTCGATTCCACGCCGGGTGTCGCGAGCAGGTCCGTATCTGTCACGGAAATCCTTTCCTTCCCTCGATCGCCGTGTGCTGTTTCGAGGGTTCGTCCCGCAGCCCGGGCATTCTGCCGGACTGGGATGCGTCCGTCCGGGCGCTGTGTGCCGTATCACCTGCCCCGCCGGACCGGCGGCTTCTCCACCCATGGTGAAAGGTGGGGAGAGATCATTCCAGTTGCGCAGCTACGCAGCACCCCCATGGCCTGGAGGCTCGAGCCTGGAGCCTGCTGGAGCGATTGCCCTGATGAAGCACCGGCGTCTGATGCGCACGATGTACGGACTTGCCCAGAATAGCTGTCCATTGCGAATCTCGGCAAGACAGACTCGCCGTCAGTCGACCAGGACGCCCTCGGCGATTCCCGGCTCCACCACGCGCAGGCCGTCGGCCGCCGCCAGTTCACGGAGTTCTGCCGGGAATTCGCTGGTACCGAGGGCCAGGACGGTCGGTCCCGCCCCGGAGACGGTGGCCGCGATGCCCGCCGTGCGCAGACGGGTGATCCACGCGGTGGTCAACGGTAGCGCGGGGGCACGCTGGGCCTGGTGCAGGCGGTCCGCGGTAGCGGGCAGCAACAGGTCGGGGCGCTGGGTCAGCGCCACGACGGCCAGCGCGGCGCGACTGACGTTGAACGCGGCGTCGCCGTGCGGCACCACGTCGGGCAGCAGGCCGCGGGTGTGCGCGGTGGACGAGCGCTCCTCGGGGATCAGCACCACCGGGCGCAGCGCGGGATGCGCGTCGAGCCGCACCGCGCGGTACACGCGGCCGTGATACTCCGTGGCCGGAGCCTCGTCGGCGGGGCGATCGCTCTCGGTCCACGACACCACGATCCCGCCCAGCACACTGGCCGCCGCGTTGTCCGGATGACCCTCGAATTCGGCCGCCAGCTGGACCATTCGGTCCGCCGAAGTGGCCAGCGCCGGATCCAGCTTCGCGGCGAGGGCACAGCCCGCCGCCAGTCCGCCGACCGCCGCGGAGGCCGAGGAGCCGAGCCCACGCGAATGCGGAATCACGTTGCGGCACACCACTTCCAGGCCGTCGGCCCACACCCCGGCCGACTCCAGGCCGCGCTCGATCGCGCGGACCACGAGATGCGAAGGGCCCCAAGGGACGTCGTCGGCGCCCTCACCCTCGACCCGGATGGTGAGACCGGAATCGGTGGTGCGCACCTCGATCTCGTCGTAGATCCCCAACGCCATGCCGAGCGAGTCGAATCCGGGACCGAGGTTCGCGGTGGACGCGGGTACCCGCACGGTCACGGTCAGACCGGCGGGCAGCGTCGCGCTCATGAGCCGGCCGTCGCGCGAACTCAAGTCAGGCCAGTTCTAGTTCGGCGGCGACCGCGACCGGGTCGACGGAGATCGGCTGCACCTGCGGCATGCCCGACAGCGCGGTATCGGGATCCTTCAGACCGTTGCCGGTCACCGTGCACACCACGGTGAGCCCGGAATCCAGCCAGCCGTCCTTGCGGGCGGCGAGCAGACCGGCCACGCTGGCCGCCGACGCGGGCTCCACGAATACGCCCTCGGTCGCGGCGACCAGGCGGTACGCGTCGAGGATCTCCTCGTCGGTGGCGGCGCGGAACGCGCCACCGGACTGTTGTTCGGCCTCGACGGCGCCGTTCCAGGAGGCGGGCGCGCCGATCCGGATCGCCGTGGCGATGGTCTCCGGATCCTTCACCGGGGCGCCGTTGACCAGCGGGGCGGCGCCCGCGGCCTGCACGCCGAGCATGCGCGGCAGCGCGCCGGTGACGCCGTCGGCGTAGTACTCGCGGTAGCCACGCCAGTACGCGGTGATGTTGCCCGCGTTGCCGACGGGAAGGGCGTGCACGTCGGGCGCCTTGCCGAGCACGTCGCAGATCTCGAAGGCGGCGGTCTTCTGACCCTCGATACGCGCCGGGTTCACCGAGTTGACCAGCCCGATGCTGGGGAAATCGGCGGTGACCTTGCGGGCGAGCTCGAGGCAGTCGTCGAAGTTACCCTGCACCTGGATGATCTTCGCACCGAGCATGACGGCCTGGGCCAACTTGCCCATCGCGATCTTGCCCTGCGGAATCAGCACGGCACAGCTCATGCCCGCGCGGGTGGCGTACGCCGCCGCGGAGGCCGAGGTGTTGCCGGTGGACGCGCACAGCACCGCTTGCTGGCCGCGGTACTTGGCGTCGGTCATCGCCATCGTCATGCCGCGGTCCTTGAACGAGCCGGTCGGGTTCAGGCCCTCGACCTTCAGGTACACCTCGCAACCGGTGATCTCGGACAGGTGCGCCGCGGGCACCAGCGGCGTACCGCCCTCGTACAGCGTGACCGGCTCCCAGTCGGCCGCGCCCGCGAGCCGGTCGCGGTAGGCCGCGATCAGGCCCGGCCAGCGGGAGTGCACTCCCGCCTGGGGCGCGACACCCGACGTATGGCCCTCCGGCTCCCGGCCGCCGCCCCTCATGGAGTCGCTGCGCGACGCTGTGGTCATTCTTCGGTGCCTTCCAATCTCAGAACGCTGGTCACAGATGTGACGGATGCCATTTCCGCCAGGGCGGCCACGGTGTCCGCGAGCGCCGACTCCACGGCGTGGTGGGTCACCACGACCAGGCGCGCACCCGAGCCGTGCCCTTCTTGACGGACGGTCGAAATGCTCACCCCATGTGCGGCGAATTCGCCCGCCACCGCGGCCAGGACTCCAGGACGGTCCTCGACCTGCAGGTTCACGTGATAGCGGGTGGGCGTATCGCCGATCGGCGCGATCGGTAGCTCAGCATAAACCGATTCGCCCGGAGCGCGACCCCCGTAGAACTTGTTCCGGGCCGCCATCACCAGATCGCCGAGGACGGCCGACGCGGTCGGCGCGCCCCCCGCGCCCTGCCCGTAGAACATCAGCCGTCCGGCGTTCTCCGCCTCGACGACCACCGCGTTGAACGCCCCGTTCACCGCGGCCAACGGATGCTTACGGGGAATCAGCGCCGGGTAGACGCGCACCGAGACGCGCTCCTTGCCGCCGTCCTCGGGGCCCGGCTCGCCGGGACCCGCGTCCACGCGCTCACAGATGGCCAGCAGTTTGACCGTGCAGTCGAGCGCCGAAGCGGTTTCCAGGTCCTCGGCGGAGATGCGCGCGATGCCCTCGCGGTACACGTCGGCGGCGGTGACCCGGGTGTGGAACGCCAGCGAGGCGAGGATGGCGGCCTTGGCCGCGGCGTCGTAACCCTCCACGTCGGCGGTCGGATCGGCTTCGGCGTAGCCCAGCCGGGTGGCTTCGGCCAGCGTCTGCGAGTAGTCGGCGCCGGTCTCGTCCATCGCGGAAAGGATGAAGTTGGTGGTGCCGTTGACGATGCCGACGACCCGGTTCACCCGATCGCCCGCCAGCGACTGGATCAGCGGGCGCACCACGGGGATCGCGCCCGCGACGGCGGCCTCGAAGTACAGGTCGGCGCGGCTGCGCTCGGCGGCGGCGGCGAGTTCGCCGGTGTAGTCGGCCAGCAGCGCCTTGTTCGCGGTCACCACGGATTTGCCCGCGTTCAGCGCGGCCAGGATCAAGCGGCGCGGCGGATCGATGCCGCCGATCACCTCGACCACCAGGTCCACGTCGTCCCGGGCGACCAGGGCGTCGGCGTCGGTGGTCAGCAGGTCCGCGGGGATGCCGCGGTCGGTGTCGAGGCTGCGCACGGCCACCCCGCGTAGCACCACCGGTGCGCCGACGCGGGAACGCAGGTCCTCGGCGTGCTCGCGCAGGATGCGGACCACCTCGGTGCCGACATTGCCCATGCCGAGGACCGCGACCCCGATCGGGCGATCGGTCCCCCACACGCCGTTCTTCGCGCTGGCCGTCACGCTTCCACCTCCAAGCTGAGCAGGTCCGCCACCGTTTCCCGGCGCAGGATCAGGCGCGGCTGTCCGTCCCGCACCGCGACGACCGCGGGGCGGGTCAACTGGTTGTACCGGCTGGACATCGAGTAGCAGTACGCGCCGGTGGCGGCGACGGCGACCAAGTCGCCGGGGCCGACGTCGGCGGGCATCCAGGTGTCCCGGATGACGATGTCGCCGCTCTCGCAATGCTTTCCGACGACGCGCGCGACCACCGGGCCGGCCTGCGACGACCGCGAGACCAGGCGGCAGTCGTAGTCGGCCTGGTACAGCGCGGGGCGGATGTTGTCGCTCATGCCGCCGTCGACGCTCACGTAGCGGCGGCGCAGACCGCCGTCGAGCGAGACGTCCTTGATGGTGCCCACCTCGTAGAGCGTCACCGTGCCGGGACCGGCGATGGCGCGGCCGGGCTCCACCGCGATCGTGGGCGTGGGCAGCCCCGCGCGGTCGGCTTCGGCCGCCACCAGTTCGCGCAGGTTCGCCGCGAACCGGTCCAGCGGCGGCGGATCGTCCGACGGCAGATAGGAAATACCCAGTCCGCCACCCAGGTCCAGCGTCGCGATCTGCGCGGTGCGCTCGATGCCGAACTTGTCGATCGCCTCGCGGAGCAGGCCGAGCATGCGCCGCGCGGCGATCTCGAAGCCGTCGATCTCGAAGATCTGCGAGCCGATGTGGCTGTGCAGGCCGACCAGGCGCAGGTTGTCGGCGTCGAAGACGCGCGCGAGCGCCTCCATCGCGTCGCCGCCCGCGATCGAGAAACCGAATTTCTGGTCCTCGTGCGCGGTCGAAATGTATTCGTGGGTATGGGCTTCCACGCCGACGGTGACCCGGACCAGGACGTCCTGGACCACGCCGGCGCGGTTCGCGACGGCTTCCAGGCGCTCGATCTCGATGAGCGAGTCGACCACCACGTGACCGACGCCCGCGGACACCGCGGCTTCCAGTTCCGCGACCGACTTGTTGTTGCCGTGCAACGCGATTCGCTCGGCCGGGAAGCCCGCGTGCAACGCGATGGCGAGCTCGCCGCCCGAGCACACGTCCAGCGAGAGGCCCTCATCCCGGATCCAGCGGGCGACCTCGCCGCACAGGAACGCCTTCGACGCGTAGTGCACGCGCGCGTTCGCCCCGAAAGCACGGACCATGTCGCGGCAGCGGGAGCGGAAGTCGTCCTCGTCGACGACGAACAGCGGGGTGCCGAATCGCTCGGCCAGCTCGTACACCGGCACGCCCGCGAAGTGGACCACGCCCGCGTCGTCGCGCGTGGCATTGCGCGGCCACACGTTCGCGGGCAGGTCGATCATCTGCTGCGGGTCACTCGGACGCTCCGGCAGATTCGGCGCGTGCGGAATCTCGGCGTGCCGGGGACCGGCGGGATGCACGCTCATGCCCCCACCTCGCCGGCGCTCGGCTCCGGCATGACCGCGCACGCGGCTGTACCGATGGCTCGCAGGCTCACGGCTCGCTCCTCGCTGCGCTCGCTCACTGTCGTTTCCTTCCCTCGGTCGACCGGCTGGTCACATGCGCTCCGGGGCGCTGACGCCGAGCAGGCCCAAGCCGTTGGCCAAGACCTGGCGCGTGGCGTTGACCAGAGCCAGCCGGGCGGCGTTCGTCGGGGAGACCGGATCGTCACCCAGCGGCAGGACGCGCAGGTTCTTGTTGGTCTGGAAACGGTGGTACGCGCCTGCCAGCTCCTCGAGGTAGCGGGCCACCCGGTGCGGTTCGCGCAAGCTCGCCGCGCTCGCCACCACGCGCGGGTATTCGCCGAGGGTGCGGATCAGCTCGCCTTCCTCCTCGGCCGACAGCAGCGCGAGATCCGCTGCGACGGAACCGTATTCGAACTCGGCGGCATTACGCGCGATGGACGCGGTCCGCGCGTGCGCGTACTGCACGTAGTAGACCGGGTTCTCGTTGCTCTGGCTGGTCCACAGGTTCAGATCGATGTCGATGCTCGAGTTCACCGACGAACGCACCAGCGAGTACCGCGCCGCGTCCACGCCGATCGCCTCGACCAGGTCGTCGAGCGTCACCACGGTGCCCGCGCGCTTGCTCATCTTCACCGCCACGCCGTCGCGCAGCAGGTTCACCATCTGCCCGATCAGCACTTCGACGGTCGCCGGGTCGTCGCCGAAGGCGGCCGCGGCGGCCTTCAGCCTGCCGATGTAACCGTGATGGTCGGCGCCGAGCATGTAGATGCACAGATCGAAGCCGCGGGCGCGCTTGTCCTGGAAATAGGCGATGTCCCCCGCGATGTAGGCGGCCTTGCCGTCGCTCTTGATGACCACCCGGTCCTGATCGTCACCGTATTCCGAGCTCGCGATCCACCAAGCGCCGTCCTTCTCGTACAGGTCGCCGGAGTTCTTCAGCCGCTCGACGGCCTGCTCCACCGCGCCCGAGGCGAACAGCGAGCTCTCGTTGAAGTAGACGTCGAAATCGGTGCCGAACTCGTGCAGCGACTCCTTGATGTGCGCGAACATCAGCTCGACGCCCTCGGCCCGGAACAACTCGAGGCGCTCGGGCTCCGGCTTGCTCAGCACATCCGGGTGCGCGGCCACGATCTTGTCGGCGATCTCGCCGATGTAGGCGCCCGCGTAGCCGTTCTCCGGGGTCGGCGCGCCGGTGGCGGCCGCGGCCAGCGAGGCGGCGAACCGATCGATCTGCGCGCCGTGGTCGTTGAAGTAGTACTCCCGCACCACATCCGCGCCCTGCGCGGCCAGGATGCGGCCCAGCGCGTCGCCGACCGAAGCCCACCGGGTACCGCCCAGGTGCACCGGGCCGGTCGGGTTGGCCGAGACGAACTCCAGATTGATCCGGGTGCCCTTCAGCGTCTCGGCGGTGCCGTACGCGGCGCCGGCGGCGAGCACCCGCTCGATGATCGCGCCCTGCGCGGAAGCCGCGAGGCGAATGTTCAGGAAGCCCGGCCCGGCGACCTCCGCGGCGGCGATGCCGTCGGCGGCGGCGAGCGCGTCGGCCAGCCAGGTGGCGAGGTCACGCGGTTTGGTCCCGGCGCGCTTGGCCACCTGCATCGCGACGTTCGTGGCATAGTCGCCGTGTTCGGGGTTCCTGGGACGCTCCACGGTGACCTCGTCAGGCAGGACCGCGGGGTCCAGTCCGCGTTCGACAAGCACCTTCGCCGCGGTCGAGCGAAGGAGATCTGCAAGGTCAGCTGGAGTCACGAGTCTCTATCCTATGGTCTTGGCGGGTGTACACCTCGGGGTGGGCACTGCGCAGCCAGCGGATCCATCAACGTCGAAAGAGCACACTGAGCGATGCCTAGCAGTCCCAGCGCCAAATCGGCCAAGGCCGCCAAGGCCGCGGCGAAGTTGTCCGCTCCCCGCAAGCGGGGCAGACAAGGACAGCTTCCGAAGAAGAACCGGCAGATCCCCTGGCCGGCCATCGGCGCGGCCGTAGTAATCATCGCATTGATCGGCGCCCTGGCTTACAACCTGGTCCCCAAGTACCGGGAAAAGGCCGATCTGGACAAGTACACCCCGAGCGCGCAGAAGAAGGACCCGTCCGACGGGATCCCGGGCGTGGTGAAGAAGGAATACCCCGCCGGTCTGCACATCGGCGCGAACCAGCGGGTGGCCTACGACCAGGCGCCGCCGTTCGGCGGCCCGCACGACCAGTCCTGGGCGACCTGCACCGGCGTGGTCTACAGCAAGCCGATCCGGGTGGAGAACGCGGTGCACTCCCTCGAGCACGGCGCGGTGTGGATCGCCTACAACCCGGACAAGGTGAACGCCGACGGCATCGCGACGCTGAAGGCGAAGGTCGAGGGCAAGCCGTACACGATGATGTCGCCCTACCCGGGCCTCGACTCCCCGGTGTCGCTGCAGTCCTGGGGTCATCAGTTGAAGCTGGACAGCGCGGACGACAAGCGCGTCGGCCAGTTCATCACCGCGCTGCGGCTGAACAACTACACCTACCCCGAGGTCGGCGCGGACTGCTCGACCATCGTCTTCGACACCGACAACCCGCCGCCGTTCGACCCGACGCCGCCCGGACCCGACGCGGTGCCGATGGACGGCAGGGGCCTACAGCCGGACCAGTCCGAACTCGGTGGCGCGCCCGGCGGGCTGCCCGGTGTGCCGGGCGTTCCCGGTCTGCCGGGGCTCCCCGGCATGCCCGGCGCTCCGGTGCCCGCGCCGCCCGCTCCTGCCCAGCCCGCACCTGGCGCGGGGCAGTAGTGTCCGGCGAGCGGGGAGAAGCGGGGCGCGAAGCATCCGCAGGTCCCAGCGATCGGGAAGTCACCGGATCCGACGATCGTGCGGCGTCCGACGAGTCCCGCACTCTGAACGAAGGCGGCGGTCGCCAAGCCGGCGGGACCGGTAAGCGCGCAGCCACCGAGCCCGACGATCGCGCGGCAGCCACCGAGTCCCCGCGTGAAGTCACCGGAGTCGGCGGTCATGCCGCGTCCGCCGAGTCCCCCGCCCCTGAGATCACCGGGGCCGACGGTCGCGACGCGTCTTCCGAGTCCGGCGGTCGAGCAGTAGCCCTCGGATCCGGGGCTCGTGCCGTGACCGAGTCCGGCAATCGCGAAGCTTCCGGGTCCGATGATGGCGCACCCCCGACCGGATCCGGCGCGCCTGGAGTCACCGGGTCGGCCGGTCACCACACTCCCGAGATCGACGAGCGCGGAACTACGGCCCGGTCCGGCGTTGACGCCACCGAGTCCGGCAAGCACGGAGCCGCCGGATTCGATCGGCGACCAGGCGCCGAAGCCGACGCACCCGCCGCGTCCGGCCCGCGTGCAGCAGCTGCCGGATCCAGCGATTCCGAAGCCACCGGAGCGGATGGCGAAGCGACAGGCGATTCCGGTTTCGGGGGGCAGTTGCGCCGCCAACGCACGGCACTGCTGGCTCTCGGCATCATCGGCGCCATGCTCATCGGCTTCGCGATAGGCGTGCTCGCCAGGATTCCACTGGACGGTGCGAAGGAGCCGGAGCCGGGCCCGGTCGACACAGGTTTCAGCCAGGACATGTCGGCCCATCATGCGCAGGCCGTCGAAATGGCGGGCGTGGTGCTGGTTCGTTCCACCGACACCGAGGTACGGCGGCTGGCCTACGACATCCTCACCACCCAGCAGAGCCAGATCGGGCGCATGCAGGGCTGGTTGCAGTTGTGGGGCGAACCCGCGCAGGGCGTGGAGGGTTTCATGGGCTGGATGAGCGAGCCGATGGGCGGCCACGACCATTCCGGAGCCGATATGCCGCACCACTCCGGGCCGGTGTCCACCATGCCCGGCATGGCCACGCCCGCCGAACTGGCCGCGCTGCGCCAAGCCACCAGCCCCAAGCTGGACACGATGTTCCTGCAGCTCATGCTGCGCCACCACCAGGGCGGCCTGCCGATGATCGATTACGCCGCTCAGCACGCCGACACCACAGCGGTGCGCACCCTCGCCGAAACCATGGCCACCACCCAGCGCGGCGAATCCGACCTGATGACCACCATGCTCACCGCGCGCGGAGCCGCCCCACTCCCCTGACCCGAAACCCCGCCGCCGTCTGCCCTTTTTGGCGGACGGCCGCCGATACGATAGGCTGACCCAGCCCGATCGGACCGCCTTCCAGGCCCGACCGAGCCCTATCCCGCCCTCGTAGCTCAGGGGATAGAGCGTCTGCCTCCGGAGCAGAAGGCCGCAGGTTCGAATCCTGCCGAGGGCACGCACGACAAAGGCCCCATGACCAGCACACTCGCTGGCCGGGGCCTTTCTCGTCCGTACCGTCGGCCCGCCTCGATAAGACGAGATGACACAACCTCGCCCGAAGTCCTCGCCGCCTCCCTCAGCGCTTCCTCGGGAGAATGGGTGTGGATCCTCGCGGTGACGCCGGCGTCGGCGTGGCCAACCAGGCAGCGATGATCGCGAGCGGCACCTTGCGCAGGTGCGTGGTTGTGCCGCAGGTGTGACGGGCATCGCCCACCGATGCGTCAGGGTGTCGGGATGGTACGGCGGACCACAGATGCCCGTCCCGATCCGCCTCGAGACCGGCCGGCAGCTTCGACCGTTCCTCCGGCGTGTAGGTCAGCGGCTTGCGCTTCTTGCCCGCCTTCGGTCTGATTGCCCGACTCACGTTGTGTGTCGACAACTTCCGCTCGATCGCGTAATCCAGCACTATCGACGTCGTATCGACGGTCTGCTTCAGTGATCGGACCACCCACGGATGCCGGACTTACACAACACATCTGGAACGATGGACATGACCGACCCAACCCGCCTGGCCCCGCAGACTTCCGAACCACTCCAGTTCGTCACCGACCTGCTCGAAGACATCGGACGCCCTCGACCCGACTTGCGAACACTCATCGATCCGCGAGAGGCCGCTCACCTCATTGCCGAAGAAACCCGGTCGCGGATCACTGCCGTTCTGGACAAGTTCGGAGGAACGCCGGTCGTGCTGCTGAGCGGCGGCGTCGATTCGATCTACGTCGCAGCCGTTGCGGTCGCACTGGGCGCGAAACCGACAGTGATCACGATCTCGACCGAAGGCCAATCAGACGAACAGAACGCAGCAGCCGCGGCCGCAGCCCTAGATCTGCGGCATGACCTCATCCGCCTGACCCCACAGGAGGTCAGCCAACTGTCTCGTGACACGATGCGGCGACTTGGCACATCGGAACTGTGGGAGGTAACCGCAGGCATCCCGATACTCGCCGCTCGTAGCGGTTTCGACAAGATCGCACGACTCGGCCCGATCTTGAACGGTAGCGGCGCGGATGCAATCCTCGGTGGCGGCAAGCGACTCACCCATCCAGTGGCATCGCTCGACGCCAGGGACGAGCTCGACCGGATCATTCGAATCGAGTCAGCCGCGAACTTCAGATATGACCGGCTCGTCCCACACTTCTATCCAGCGCTGCTGGACGAGTACGCCGATCGGCTAGTTCACGTATTCCAGACCGTACGGTGGTGGCAGATCGCCGAACGATTCACCCCCTCAGTACTTTTCGGAGTACGTGACGGCATGACTGTGGACAAACTCGCCCTTCGCCTGGCGTGTGAAGAACAGCTTCCATCGGGAGTGAAGCATCTCGCCTGGGCGGTGAAGTCACCGATCCAGCGTTCGTCCGGCCTGATGTCCGTCCTCGCGACTGCCGCCCGGTCGCACGCCGCCGACCTTCCGGGAGCGCGAACGTACTCGGACCCCATGACCGAGGATGCCGAAGCCGTAGCAACGCGCTTGTATCTCTCGATCCTGGAGCACAGCTAGCGATACCGCTCGGCCGTCGCCACGCGCGTTGCGCGCCTCCGACCTGCCTCCGGGGCAGCAGGCCGCCGGTTGCCGAGGGCACGCGACACAATGGCTCCCGCCCGGATTCTTCCGGTCGGGAGCCACCGCCGTGCATGCCTTCGGCCGCGTTCAGCTGCTGCCGAACACGCCATTCGGTAGGACGCCGTGGAGCAGACGCCAGAGCGGATCGTTGCCGCGACCGTTGTCGTGATCCCCCGGCCAGTCTTTGCCTCGGAAGTCGAGACGGTCGTCCCAGCGGTCGTGCCCGATTTCCGTGCCGACCGCGGCGGACGTCGCGGGAGCGGCCGAGGCCGGAATCGTCGATATCGTCAGCGGAACAGCGGCGATTGCTCCAGCGACGATGGCGCGGGCCGATATCCGACGCGCAGCGGTGGATGTGGTTGCCGAAAACACCGGCAGATCCTTTCTAGCGACAGCAATGCGTGCACCCATCCGCCTCGATCGAGGCGGATGGGGCAGGCCGGAGATGGACATCGCCCAGGTACGGGTGTCGAGTCACCGGCCCGGGTCGACCGTACCCCGATATTCGTACGGAGGAAGCTTACGGGCGAAACACCTACCCCCGGCTGTGCTTTCGATGCCGCGTCAGTCCAATAACCGATGACAGACGCTCGCGTCCGCGCCACGACCGTATGCCCGCTCGATATCCGCATAGTCCGGGTCTATTTTGTTGTCCAGGTAGTACGGGACGAGAGCCGCCTCGACGCTGTTGCACACCCATGTCTCACCCGATCCACTGTTTCGTATCTGGAAGGTGATCCAGTGGTGGCCGATCAGTGGAGCGCCCGCCGAGGCCGTGCATTCGCGACCTTTGACGGAGCCGAACTGCGGTTGATCGATCGTGTAGCCGCAGGTGTAGGTAGGCAGAGATCGGGCCTCCGCGGCGGGGGCTGCCACCAGACCGACGGTAGCGGCCAGCAGGAGTAGCGGCAGCCCGAGTCGGACCGTGCGGGTTGTGTTCATCGCGGTTCCTGTTCGAAATAGAAATCAATACTTCTCGGCACTCATCAGCAGCTGTCACGCGCACCGCGCGGTCAGATCGGGCGACAGTTGCTCGCGTCCACACCGGCGTTGAGCACCGCCTCCGCCTCGTAAGATCCCATTTCCGGATGGATCGGCTTGCCGAGGTACGGGAACGCGCCACCGCATTCCCATTTCTCACCGGTGACGCTGTTCTCCATGCGGACCGGATAGAAGTAATTGCCGTCCAGCGGAGCGCCCGGAGACGCGGCGCATTTGCGCGCTCGCATCGAGCTGAACACCACGAGATAGTCGGTGATGGGCGTGTACTTGCAGGTGTAGGTCGGCAGCGGGGGCTGCGCCATGGCAGTGGGAGCCGTGGCCAGACCAGCGGTCGCGGCCAGCACGAGCAGGGGAAGTCCCAGGAGGGTGAGACGGGTTGCGATCATCAAGGCTCCTGCGCGAGAACGAAATCACTGTCGCGCGACCCTCACAGGACGGCCTGAAGAAATTCTTAACAACCGGTAAGCACGGGCGCTCGACCGACCGCGGGAGACCGCCGCGCTGCTCGCCGACGTCGCCATGTGCGGGAGCTGCCACCGGCCGACGTGCTCGTCAGCCAGGTTGCGGTAGGCGGTCGTCCTATGCCCGGTCCAACCCGCCATGCACCACGCCCGCGGTAAAGGTGTCCCATCCGCCGGTTCCCGGAACGCCTCCCCCTCTGGGACGCGGTCGAATCCGACTACTGGAACGCGTAGCCCTACGCCGATAGCGCGAGTGGCACACCACGGGGAGGTCTGCTCGACATTTGCCGCAGCCATGTGCCGCTCGCCGACCGACGGTGGTGAATACGATGGCGTCGGCACTGTATGAGATGCGGGCGTCTGGGTAGGCGGAGGAGCGTGAACAGGATTGGCTGACGCTGGGACCCGGCGCGGGTGGGTAGTGCGCTGGGGCGTGACAGGGGTTCTGGTGGCGGTCGCGGTGGTCGGGATCGTCGTGGTGATCGGGATCAGCGGGAGGAGGCCGCCGTTCGATCCGGACGCGGTGCCGGGCACTCAAGTCGTCTGGGTGACGGCCCCTGCGGGAGCCGATCGAGGGACGTTGGAATTGTGGCAGCGGAACCGGTTCAGGCGGTGGGAGCGGACGTTGGCGGTGCCCGCCTGGGTGGGCAAGGCGGGGATTTCCCGGGAGGCGAGGGAGGGGGAAGCGTACACGCCGGAGGGTACGTTCGCGTTGACCGAGGGCTTCGGGCGGTTACCGCACGCCGAGGCGAAGCTCCCCTACCTGTCGGTGGACCCGTCGAATACCTGGTGGTGGGTGTCGGACACGGAGAGCCCGTTGTACAACCAGAAATATCGATGCGCCGAGGGCGAGTGCCCGTTCGACACCACCGTCAGCGAGAATCTCGGCCGGACCGACCCGCAATACAACTACGCGCTGGTCATCGACTACAACCGGTTTCCGGTCGTGCCGAAGCGGGGTTCGGCCTTCTTCGTCCACGTCGAGGCAGGCAGGCCGACCGCAGGGTGCGTCGCGGTGGGCGATGACGTGATGCGCACGCTGCTGGCCACGCTCGAGCCGTCGAGGAAGCCGGTTATCGGCATGTACGCGATCTGAATCCGTTGCTTTCCGGTCGGCTTCGCGGCGATGCGCGATGACTCGGCCGAACGGAGCGATGTCCGCTCACGCTGCACGGCCACCGACCGCACCCAGCCGTCCGACCGTCGAATCCGGCGATCGACCAGCCGATGGCGTTGGACGTGGACAAGGGATTTCTCGAATGCCGCCGTCATATGAGCGAAGGGCTCCGGAAGCCGGAGCCCTTCTCGAATGGTTGGTGTCGCCTGCGATCAGAGGGTCACGGCAGGGGTTCGGTGGGCTTGTCGGTCGCGCTGAGCACGCCCGCCTTGGTGAGGTAGGTGAAGGCGGGGGCCGTGAAGCCGGGCTGGAGGAAGTAGAAGTGGGCCTTGGTGACGGAGCCGTTCTCGGTGGCGTCGCACAGGGCGTGCAGGGCGGTGGGGTCGACGGTGAGCGCGGTGAGCTTGCCCGCCTCGTAGTCCATCTCCACCCACTTCGCGTGGATGGCGGCGCTCATGACGCTGCCGGTGAAATCCTCCCGGCTGGAGGCGGCGCTGAGGCCGAGTTCCAGGCCGTCGTCCAGGTCGGTCGGTGTGTGCTGCCAGCGGCCGAACTCCCACCAGCGCACGAAGCTCACCGGGCCTTCGACGCCGGCGGGCAGCTTCGTCGTCGGTTCCACCGAGCGCACCCAGGCCGGCGCCGCGGCCAGCGGATCGTAGGAGGTTCCGGCGACCTCGTTGTCCTCATCCCTTCCGAATAGCAGCGCACGGTCGCCGGGATATCTGACCAGCGAGTACCAATTGCCCTCACCGTCGTCGTTGATCAGCCGGCCGCCTTCCACTCCGGCCGTCTGCCCGATCTCTTGTCCGCTCGCGGCCCGATCGGTGTGGGTAGCGGCGGTGATCACGTCCAAGACGGTCACGCGCGCCCACAGCACCTCGGGATGCGGCAACTGAAATCCCATGCCGGGCAACGTATCACCGGCCCCCCACCGCGACAACCGATCGGCAACCGGCCGGACAACCCGCCGCGCCACGCCCGCCCGCCCTGGCAAACCAGGGTGGAAGGGCTCCTCACAGGGGTCTCGCAGATGTACGAATAAATGGCAAATGCGCAGCAATGAGACCCGGCCCGGCGCAGCGTGCGCACGCAGCCAGGCACCGAGCCCGAGACGGCGCGCCTGGCCGCGGTTCGCCGATCAGGTCGGTTCCGGTTCGGTGTGCTCGGTGCGACGCGGACGCAGAGCGTAGGCCGGGACGAGCTGGTCGCGCACGTGCAGGTCGGGGCGCCCGTCGGCGAACTGGATGCTGTAGGTCACCCGGCCCATCCAGTCCCCGTCGACGGTGGGCAACCAATGCGTCAAGGTTCCGGGGCGCTCACCGCGCATGATGACTCCCGCGCCGTTCACATGGCGCGGAGTCCCCGGGTCGCGGACCAGAATCGCATCCAGGCGCACCCACACCGGCCGCGGCGGGTAGGTCAAGGTGCGGTAGTAGTGGCCGGTCCGGTTGGGGTAGACCAGCTCGGGTTCCGTTCCTTCGGTTCGCGGCGTTTCATCGCTGATCGAACCCATGTTCGAATGTTAGCCGGACATATGCGGCAAGCACCAGGCAACCCGGCCGCAAAGTCGAGACCATGACGACGACCACACTGTCGCAGACCCGACCCTTTTAATATGATCCTTCTAGAACGATCATATTAAAAGGAGTTGGAAATGTCCACGAAGTTCGAGGTCGTCAAGGGTTTCTACGCTGCGACACAGACCGGTGACGGACCCGGGATCCTGGCCCTGCTGCATCCGGAATTCGAAGCGCGCACCGCTCCGGGCTTGCCGTGCGGCGCGGGCGGCGTCTTCCACGGCCCGCTCGCGGTGATGACACGCGTCTGGGGCGCGGTCGCCCGGGAATTCGACACCGCGCCGTGCGACGAGACGTGGCAGGAGACCAGCGACGGCACCATCGTGGTGACCGGTCACTATCGCGGCGCGGCGCGGGCCACCGGCCGCGAGTACGACGCCGAATTCGTGCACTTGTGGCAGGTCGATGACGACGGCCGCATCACGCGGCTGCACCAGTACACCGACACCGCGCGCTGGCACGCCGCATTGGCGGCCTGAAAGATCGTCCGCCACGGCCGGAGGGCACGCGCTCCGTCGCGACCACCCGGCCTGGTTTGGTTTCCGATCACCCGGGCACGCCTTTGCCGTAAACGATCCTGGCACCGGGGGTAGACCGGAGGACGAGATGGCTTATCCGCCGGGCGGGCAACCGCCGGATGACCGACCGCACTACCCGCAGGAGCCGTCACCTGCTGGTTACCCCGGACCCGGGCAGCCCGCGCCACCACCGGGCCCGGGTTATCCGCCACCCGGCTACCCGCCCTGGGGCTACCCGCCACCGCCCAGGAAAAGCAATACCGGCTTGATCGTCGGCCTGGTGGTGATCGTGGCCCTGGTGATCGCGGGCGCGGTGATCGCCGGATTCTTCCTGACCTCGAAGGGACGGGGCCCGCTCGCCTCGGACGAGAAGAGGATCGAACTGGCGATCCGCGACTTCTACGAGACGCTGGACACGCGCGGCTTCCGCGCGGCGGCCGAGCTGGCGTGCACCCGCGAACGCGCCACCTTCGAGGCGATGACCGAGCAGGAGAAGAACGAATTCGACAGCACCTCGGTCTCGGTGACGATCGATAGGATCGAGGACATCGTCGTCATCGACGACATGGCGACCGCGAAGGTCACCGGCAAGCTCACCGTCGAGGTGCCCGGCCGGCAACCCGATACCGAGACCAGCACGACCGAGCATCTGAAGAAGGAAGACGGCAAGTGGAAGATCTGCTCCGCGGAGGGCACCCGCTGATCGCATGCACCCAAGCATGACCTGCTGCGGACCGAGCCGCAGAACCGTTCTCGGGGCCCTCGCCCTCGCCACCCTCCTCCCCTTCGCCGGCCGCGGCAAACACTCCCAGGCACAACCGAATACGATCGTCGCGACCGATCTCGAAGTGGTGACGATCACCGATACCTCGGTGATCCTCACGTGGACCACGCTCGCGCCCGACCCGAGCGGACGGCTGATCCCCGTCGATGCCGACACGCAGGTGCGGATAGGTCCCGCCGATTCCACGCGCGCACCGCTGCCCGTCTTCACCGACGACCGCCCGACCCCCTTCCACTACGCCGAGATCGGCGGACTCGAACCGGGCCGCGCCTACCGCTTCGAAGCGTGGTCGGCGGGTCTGCGCGCCACGCCTGCGCTGTCGCTCACCACCGCCGACCCCGCCGCGCCGGAAGCGCGCGGCGAGTTCACCACCCTCGTTCCGCCGCCGGGCCGCCGGCTGCGGACCCTGGCGCTGGCCAACGACGTGCACTACGGCGAGCAGGTCAGCGGGCTGATCGCAGGCGACCTGCCGCCCGGCGTCCGGCAAGGCCCCGGTCTCGCGCCCTATCCCGAGGTCATGCTGGCGGCGGTACTGGACGACCTGCGCAGCCCCGATCGCGCGGCCGAACTCCTGCTGCTCGCCGGGGACCTGACCGCCGAAGCCTCGGAATCCGACACCCGCACGGTGCGGGCCCGCCTCGACGCGTGGGGCGCGCTCGGCCACGACTACCTGGCCGTGCGCGGCAACCACGACCGGCCGCACCTGGGCGGCGAGTACGCCGGTTGCGCACCCGCGCCCGCCGACCATCACGACTGCTGGGCCGATGTCTTCTCCGCACGGCAGGAACTGGTCGAACACGAGATCGGCGGCCTGCGGGTGCTGGGCGTGGACACCAGCAGGCTCGACGGCGCGGGCGGATCCATCGAACGTCCGCAGTTCGATCACCTGGCCGAACGTCTGCGCGCCGACCCGGACCGCCCGACGCTGCTGTTCGGCCATCATCCGGTCACGGTCGAGTCCGGGTTGACCAACCTCGCGGGCCCGGGATTCGTGCTCGACGGACGCGACAGCGCCGAGTTGCAAGCGCTCTACACCCGCAGCCCTGGAGTCTTCCTGCAGCACAGCGGCCACACGCACCGCAATCGCCGCACCAGGCCGGACGCGCCGTGCGCGGTGGAATTCCTCGAGGTCGCCGCCGTCAAGGAGTATCCGGGCGGCTACAGCCTGCTGCGCGTCTACGAGGGCGGCTACATGGTCAATTTCTACAAGACTCGCACCGAGGACGCGCGGCGCTGGAGCGCGCTCACCCGCGGCGAGTACTTCGGGCTGCTCCCCGACTACACGCTCGGCACCTGCGCTGACCGCAATCACGTTGTGCTGCGCGATTTCTCGGGGCTGCGGTAGAGGGTTCTTCACATCCGAAAACGTTTGCGCACGTCGGACGCGGTATCTTCCTTAGGTAAGCCTCAACATAGGCATGCGAGACGCGTCGGAAGGACGAGGATGAAGCCGGTCAGATGGAAGACGATTGCCGCTGGATTGGTCCTCGCGATGACGGCGCTCGGCAGCACGGCGTGCTCGAATTCCTCCGACGACGCGAACGCGATCACCGTCTACAACGCGCAGCACGAGTCGCTCACCAAGGAATGGGCCGACGCGTTCACCAAGGAGACCGGCATCAAGGTGACCTTGCGCCAAGGCGGGGACACGGCGCTGGGCAACCAGCTGGTCGCCGAGGGCGCGGCCTCGCCCGCCGACGTCTTCCTCACCGAGAACTCCCCCGCCATGGCGCTGGTGGAGAACGCGGGCCTGTTCGCCGACGTCGACGCCGAGACCCTGGAGCAGGTGCCGGCGCAGTACCGCCCGTCCACCGGCAAGTGGACCGGCGTCGCCGCACGCTCGACCGTCTTCGTCTACAACAAGAACAAAGTGCAGCCGGGTCAGCTGCCTGCCTCGCTGCTGGATCTGGCGCAGCCGCAGTGGAAAGGACGCTGGGGCGCGGGCGTTTCCGGCGCCGACTTCCAGGCCATCGTGGCGGCCCTGCTCGCACTGAGGGGTGAGGACGTCACCCGTGCCTGGCTGAAGGGCATGAAGGAGAACGCGACGCCCTTCCCGAACAACGTCGCCACCATGAAGGCCGTCAACTCCGGCAACCCGGACGGCGGCGTCATCTACCACTACTACTGGTACCGCGACCAGGCGAACACCAAGGAGAGCAGCGCCGACACCGCCCTGCACTACTTCAAGAACCAGGACCCGGGCGCGTTCGTCAGCGTCTCCGGCGGTGGCGTGCTGAAGGCGAGCAAGAAGCAGGAGGCGGCACAGAAGTTCCTGGCGTTCATCGTCGGCAAGACCGGACAACAGGTGCTGCGCGACGGCACGTCGCTGGAGTACCCGGTGGCCGCGGGCGTGGCCGCGAACCCGGCGCTGCCGCCGCTGGCCGATCTCCAGGCCCCTGTGGTCGACCCGTCGAAGCTGGACTCGAAGAAGGTCACGCAGCTGATGACCGAAGCGGGCTTGCTGTAGCCGTGGCACTGCGGACCGTTGTCGCCGCGCCCCGGGTCGGCAGACCAGGGCCGCTGGTCACGGGCGTCGCGCTGTTGCTGGTGGCGGCGACATTCGTGCCGCTCGGATACATCGTCTCGACGGTCTTCGCCACGGGCTTCGAGCAGGCCGCGGAGCTGGTGTTCCGGCCGAGAGTCGGTGAGCTGCTGGGCAACACGGCCGCTCTGGTGGTGTGCACCGTGCCGATCTGCGTGGCGCTCGGTGTCGGGCTGGCCTGGGTGGTCGAACGCACCGACGTGCCGGGCAAGTCGTGGTGGGGGCCGGTTTTCGTGGCCCCGCTGGCAGTTCCGGCATTCGTCAACAGCTATGCCTGGGTCAGCCTCTTCCCGACCATGCACGGCCTGTGGGCCGGTGTGGTGATCTCGACGATGTCCTACTTCCCGCTGGTCTATCTGCCCGCGGCAGCCACGTTGCGCCGCTTGGACCCGGCGGTGGAGGAGTCGGCGCGGGCGCTGGGCTCGGGGCCGGTGGCGGTGTTCGCCCGGATCGTGCTGCCGCAGTTGCGTTTGGCGATCCTCGGCGGCGGGCTGCTCATCGGGCTGCATCTGCTCGCCGAGTACGGCGCCTTCGTGATGATCCGGTTCGACACGTTCACCACGGCGATCTTCGAGCAGTACCAGTCCAGCTTCGCCGGTCCGGCGGGCAGCATGCTGGCCGGTGTGCTCGTGCTGTGCTGCCTGGCGCTGCTCGGCGCGGAAGCCGGGCTGCGCGGCCGGGCGCGCTACGCGCGGATCGGCGGCGGGGCGCCGCGCGCCGCGACCCCGATCCGATTGCGCCTCGCCACGGTACCGGTGCTGGCGGCGCTCGTCACGGTGGGGGTGGGTGCGCTGGGCGTGCCGCTGTGGACCATCGGGCGCTGGCTGCGCATCGGCGGAACGGCGGTGTGGGACCTCACCGACATCGGCAACGCGCTCGGGCAGACGGTGGCCCTGGCAGCCGTCGCCGCGCTGCTCACCACGCTGTGCGCGTTCCCGGTCGCCTGGATCGCGGTCCGTTCCACCTCGGCGTTCGCGCGGTTGATCGAGGGCGCCAACTACATCACCAGTTCGTTGCCCGGCATCGTGATCGCGCTGGCCATGGTGACCGTGACCATCCGGTGGGCGCCCGCGCTCTACCAGACGGCGGGCATGGTGATCGCCGCCTACCTGCTGTTGTTCCTGCCTCGGGCCCTGGTCAGCGTGCGGGCCGGGCTGGCGCAGGTGCCGGTGGGCCTGGAGGAGGCGTCCCGTTCGCTGGGCAAATCGGCGCCCGCGACGTTCTTCCTGGTCACCCTGCGGCTCGCCGCGCCCGCCGCGGCTGCCGCGGCCGCATTGGTGTTCGTCGCCGTGGCGACCGAGCTGACCGCGACGCTGCTGCTGGCGCCCAACGGAACTCGCACGCTGGCGATGCGGTTCTGGGGCCTGTCCGGCGAACTGGACTACGCGGCCGCCGCGCCGTACGCCCTGATCATGATCGTTGCCGCGGTGCCGGTGACCTACCTGCTGTTCACCAATTCGCGGAAGGCGGCCGGGATATGAGTCGCGTTGTCGTCGCCGAGGTGTCGAAGACCTTCGGGCACACCCGGGTGCTCGGCGGGATCAGCCTCGATGTGCCGGATCACACCGCGACCGCCGTGGTCGGATCGTCCGGGTGCGGCAAGACCACGCTGTTGCGCGTGATCGCCGGATTCGAGTCACCGGACGCGGGATCGGTCTCGATCGGAACCGAAACCGTTGTCGGCGAGCGCATCTCGGTGCCGCCGCAGCGCCGCAACATCGGTTACGTCGCCCAGGACGGCGCGCTGTTCCCGCATCTGACCGTCGGCCGGAACATCGCCTACGGCCTGCCCGGCTCGGGACGCCACAGCCGCGGGCGGGTGCAGGAGCTGCTGGAGATGGTGTCGCTGGACGCGTCCTACGCCGACCGCAGGCCGCATCAGCTCTCCGGCGGTCAGCAGCAGCGCGTCGCGCTGGCCCGCGCGCTGGCGCGCAAGCCGTCGGTGATGCTGCTGGACGAGCCGTTCAGCGCACTGGACGCGGGCCTGCGCGCGACGACCAGGCAGGCAGTGGCCGAGACACTGCGCGAGGCGGGCATGACCAGCATCTTGGTGACGCACGACCAGGAGGAGGCGCTGAGTTTCGCCGACCAGGTGGCGGTGATGCGGGAGGGACGCTTCACCCAGGTCGGGACGCCGGAGGAGGTGTACGCGACGCCGAAGGACCTGTTCACCGCCCGGTTCCTCGGCGATTGCGTGCTGCTGGACGCGGTGGTGGAGGCCGACGTGGCCAAATGCGCGCTGGGCCGGATTCCGGTGCAGCGCGGCGCTGCGGGCGGACCGGCCACCGTCATGCTGCGCCCGGAACAGCTTGTCGCGCATATCGCTTCGGAGGACGAGTCGGAGACCGGCCGGGTGCGTGCCGTCGATTTCCGCGGCGCCGATGTCGTCCTGACGATCGACTTGGACGGCGCGAGCGCCCCCATCCGGGTACGCCGCGCCAGCGTCGCCGCCCCGGTGACCGGGCAGCGGGTGCGCCTGGAAGTGGTCGGCACGGCCGTGGCGTACGCCGAACCGAACGACGCCGCCTGAAGCGACGCTCGATGGTGTGCCTCGAAATGCCCGGCTCGGCGGTGGCGTACACCGAGCCGGGCACCGAGGGCTTGGAGCGAGCGGCGGGAATCGAACCCGCGTTAACGGCTTTGCAGACCGTTGCCTAAACCACTCAGCCACGCCCGCCTCGCACTAGATAGTGCCCGGGGCTGGTAGGCCCCGCCTACCATTGCGCTCACGGTGATCCGAAGGCTGGTCGGATGTCCCCGTCCGCTCGTGGTGACATGGAATGATCGGAACATGTCTCGGCCACGCCCGCTTCCGAACGACCCGATCGAGGAAGCCCACCGCCAGTGGGTCGGTCACGGCTGGGGCGATGTCGCCGACGGCATGGCCGCGGTGACGTCGCTGGTCCGGGCCCAGCAAATCGTGATGGCCCGGGTGGACGAGGCGCTCAAGCCCACCGGATTGACCTTTTCCCGCTACGAGTTGCTCATGCTGCTGAATTTCAGCAAGACCGGCGCGCTGCCGATGGCGAAGGCCAGCGCCCGCTTGCAGGTCCATCCCACCAGCGTCACCAACACCGTGGATCGGCTCGAAGCGGCGAAGCTCGTCGAGCGCGTGCCGCACCCCAGCGACCGGCGCGCTACTCTGATCGAAATCACCGGCGCGGGACGGGAACTGGTGGCCAGAGCCACCGAGGAACTCAACGCGAAAGTTTTCGCGCTGCCCGGCCTCCCACCGGAGCGGCTGCACACGCTCCTGCAACTACTCGCCGAATTCCGACATGCCGCGGGCGACTTCGAGACGGCGGAGGGAACGGCGCGCTGGTCGGCCACGGCCACAGACTGATTCGGCGTACCGGTCGGTCGCATACCGCGCTCGACCGATCGGCCGGTGACAATCGGGCATCCATCCGGCGAATTGCCGGGCACGCCGTCTTGGCAGCGGAGGCGAAAAGGTCCACCATGGAGAACATGGTGCTGGTCTTGGGGGTATCGGCGGGCGCTGGCGGCGCCCACGCGATGCTGACACACTCCGATCAGCCACACCTACCCCCGATCGATCGCTGCGAAGTGCCGCGGCGGGCGGGCGGTGGTGTCGAGGAGTCGGTCTTCGAGGCGATCCGCCGGATGAACGGCGCCGCCGACCGGCGCGACGAGCTGATCTCGGGCACGGCGGTGACCTGCCGCTGTCCGCTGCACGCCGACGCCATCCGCGCGGGCGTGCGCGGCCGCGGCGTCACCATCGTCGACGAGCCGCTCGCCCAGCTGCGCTATCTGCGTTTCACCGGGCAACTGCCGGACAGCGGCTCGGTGATCCTCTACGACCTCGGCAGCTCAGGGCTCACCATCACCCATGCCGACTGCCGCACCGACACGATTCTGTCCAGCAAGCGCAGCACGGTGCTCGGCGGCGACGGCTACGACGCGCTGCTGCGCTGGCGGCTGGCCCGCGACGGCGTGCTCACCGACACCCCGACCATCCGCCGCCACCGCGAGGAACTCAGCGAGGCCAGGGTGGTCACGGCGATCGACGACGGCACCGGCGACCGGGCCGTGGTCACCCGCAGCGACCTGGCCGAACTCTGCGCGGCGGGTATCCACCACTCGGTGTCGTTCGTGCGGCAGGTCATCGACGAGACCGGAGTGCGACCGGAAGCCATGGTGCTGCTCGGCGGGTGCACCCGCAGTCCCAGCATCCGCGCCGAGCTGGCCGAGCTGATCGACCTGCCGATCGTCTACGACCCGGAACCCGAGATCGTCTCCGCGCGCGGCGCGGTGCTGCTGGCCGCCGAACGCCGGAGCGGCGACGTGCGGATGGCGCGGTTGCGCGCCGGAGCCACCCTGGTCCCGGTGGGCGTCGACCGGCGCAAGCTCATCGCGGCGGCCGCGGTCACCCTCGCGCTGGGCGCCACCATCGCCGGACTGCTCGCCACGAGCAAGGAGGCGCCCCGACCGGAAGGCGACAAGGGGCCCCCGCCCGCGGAGATCATCGTGCCCACGCCCGGAGCCTTCGGATAACCGCGACGATTCCGCCCGGCCGGACGGATCGGGCCGGGTGGAACCGCGAGATCAGCGGTTGGTGAACTTCGCCGGACGCTTCTCGACGAAGGCGCTCATGCCTTCCTTCTGGTCCTCGATCGCGAACAGCGAGTGGAAGACCCGGCGTTCGAAGCGCAAGCCCTCGGCGAGAGTGGTCTCGAACGAGCGGTTCACCGCTTCCTTGGCGATCATGGCGACCGGCAGCGACATCGACGCGATGGTCTCGGCGACCTCGAGGGCGGTGTCCAGCAGTTGCGCGGCGGGCACGATCCGCGAGACCAACCCCGCCCGCTCGGCCTCCTCGGCATCCATGTTGCGGCCGGTGAGCACCAGGTCCATGGCTTTCGCCTTACCGATCGCACGGGTCAGGCGCTGCGAGCCGCCGATGCCGGGGATGACGCCCAGCTTGATCTCCGGCTGTCCGAACTTCGCGGTGTCGGCCGCGAGCAGGATGTCGCAGATCATGGCCAGCTCGCAGCCGCCGCCCAGCGCGTAGCCGGCCACCGCGGCGATGGTCGGCTTGCGGAACTGCGCCAGCCGGTCCCAGCGGGCGAAGTAGTCGTCCATGAACATGTCCATGTACGACTTGGGCTGCATCTCCTTGATGTCGGCGCCCGCCGCGAAGGCCCGCTCCGAGCCGGTGATCACGATGGCCCCGATCTCGTCGTCGTGCTCGAGCTCGTCGAGCGCGGCGATGACGTCGTCGAGGACCTGTGCGTTCAGTGCGTTCAGCGCCTTCGGGCGGTTCAGCGTGATCCAGCCGACCCGGCCCTTGCGTTCCAGCAGAATCGTCTCGAAGGCCGGCCCGCCCGTCGCCCGGCCCCCGCCCCCCACGGAATCGCTTTGCGATGCGCTCATTCTTCTGCACCCTCACGGTCGGAACGGTCACGGATATCGGTGACGATACAACAGCACCATATTGCCGACGTCCCGCCACATCCCTCCTCATCCGAAGCTATTGAGATGCAACGTTATTCGCGAAATTCGACATCTCTCCTCATCCCACTGCATCCTCTGTCACCCGCGGAAAATGCCGGTCAATCTTCCGCCGAAACTCCCGCTACATCCTCCAACTGAACATGCTTTGCACGGCCGGCAGATGGGTCGCCCACCTGCCGCTTACGCGTGTTCGAACAAGATCACTTTATTCGCACCTATGTTCGAATGCCCCTCTGGGATGCCTGCCTCTCCGGCGAGGAGCGGGGTCCGGGGCAGTGCCCCGCGTGACACCGAAGGTGTCAGTCAACATCGATGATCGTGCCGGAGGTGTGGGAGTGGGGTGTGCGCTCCTCCGGTCAGCCTGGGCATGGCCTGGACCGCGCTGCCGGGGTGCGGAAAAGGGTGGGCGCAGCCCATCACGGAGTGACGCGTAGCGCCCTTTGGAGTGTCCCGGCAGTGTGGTACACCTTCGGCAGGGTGATCGGAGGAGTGCGCGCCGCACCATGCCGGGTCGGCTGGATCATCGCGCGGCCGAAGGTGGCGGACATGGTTGGCGACCCGAGTTTGCGTCGCTCCTTCTTTAAAGGTTCTTATTAGGAGAATTCGGCAGTTGTCCCGCGCGGTGGAGAGGATTCCCGCGCGGGACAACTGTTTCCGGCTAGCCAGGCCGGAGGGGTTCGGGCCTGGGAACCGGCGTCGCTGACGGTTCCGCTGTCCGGCGTCGTTGCCGGTGGCCCGAAGGGAAGGGGGCCGAAGCCCCCCGGGGTCAGTACGGGTGGCGGTCGAGCATCTCGAGGTTGCGGCGGTACTGGGTGTTGCACGGGGTGCAGTGCCAGGTGACCTGGTCCTGCGGGCCGTACTTGGAGGTGAACGGGACGGCGGCGGGGTTGTCGCATCCGCGGAGCTGGCAGGTAGTGGGCTTGGTGATCATCTCGCGGGTTCCTCTCCGGTTGGGGTGGTCTGGCTGAGGGCGTCTCGATCACGGCTCCGGCGGGTGTCAAGAGTCGGCGAATGCCGATCACGCAGTGACGCCGTAGGCGCTCTTGATGCCCGCTGGGGTCGTGATAGCCCTCGGATCAGTCAGACCGCCACGACCGGGGAGGAACTGGTGACCAGCGAGCCTGGCTGGCTGGATGCGGTGACCTCGTTCGAGTACCCGGGTACCTCGGCGGGACCCCGGCCGGTCGACCGGGCAGAGTGCCGGCGGATTCGGGCTCGGCTGCGGGAGGTAAGTCGGGTACGGCTGCCGGCGTGCCCAGCGCTGCCCGGTTATGCAGAAAGCGGTCAGACAGGATCTCCGGCGCGCCCGTGGCGGTCGAGTGCTGCCGACGCGCTCGACGCACCGGTGTCCGAGGAGCCTGCGACGAGGACGCCGCCGTGCGGCGTAGCGCGGCGGCGGCGCGAAGCGCCGCCGCGGGCGCTCTTGAGTCTGTATGGCGAAATTCGGCAACAACCCGCACAACGCAGCGCACGAGAGTCAGCGATGCGCCGATCGTCCTTCAGCGCGGGTGGGATCGGCGTCCGCGCGTAGCATGGCAGCCGTGAATGAGGCCATGGCCGACCTGCTGTCTCCGCTGACCGAATCGCGACGTGCTCACTCGATCGCGGTGGGCCGGCGGATGGAGAGTGTCGCGGGACTGTTGCCAACGGAACTGCGTGCAGACGCGATCATGGCGGCGTATCTGCATGACGTTGGTTACGGGTATCCGGACCTCGGGTTCCACCCGATCGACGGTGCCCGGCTGTTGCGTTCGCTCGGGTATTCGCTGGTCGTATGTCACTTGGTGGCATTTCACACAGCGGCAGAGGTCGAGGCGGATGTACGGGGCCTGGATGTGGGACTGTTCGAAGAGTTCCGGCTGGTCGGCATTACAGGACTCGACGCTGCCGACGACTTCATGTGGTGGGCTGACCTCTCCACCGGGCCGAACGGCGAAGACTTCACAGTGGATGAACGATTGGCCGAGATTTTAAGAAGGTACGAACCGGGAAGTGTGGTTCATACCGCCATCACGCGAGCAGAGCCGCGGTTGCGGATGGCGGCTCAGCGGGCGTCGGGGTCAATGTAGGGTTCGCTCTCATTGAGTGCCCAGTCGATTCGCTTTCGCTGACTAGGGTCCATCTTCAGGGCCGGAATCTGATCGACCGGCACCCATTCGACGCGCGTGCTTTCGCTGCTGGTTGTCGGGTACCCGCCGATTGCTTCACCGCGATAGACCACGGTGAACTCCTGCCGGACTTCATCGTTGCTGGTGTAGTGGATGACGTGGGTCGGGTCGGTGAAGATTCCGACGATTCCGGTTATGTGGATGTCGACCCCTGTCTCTTCCTGGGTCTCTCGGACGGCGGTGTGGCTGAGAGACTCCCCAGGGTCGTGTGCACCTCCAGGCATTGACCAGTTGCCATTATCTGACCTGCATATAAGAAGGACCCTGCCTTGCCGGTGGACGAATGCTGCGGCGCTAGGCCGGACGCTATTGGCTGCTGGAGCGTTGGGGTCCTGGTGGTAGTCGATTCGGCGTCCCATAGGGTCAGGATAATGCGGGACGTCCCGTGGCCCACGCAGCTTCGAACGACTCCATGTAGTAGGAGAAGAGACGACCACCAGGGACGCGCTGCAAATGCTGAACGGGAGACTTCGCTGCGTAGGCACCGTAGCTGTGGGTGTTGACAAGCATCGAGTCGCCAAAACGGTAGATGCTGTTGTACAGCGTCGTGCGGTGGGTGCGGATATCGACCATCGGCGAGTCCATCGTTTCCCGGAGATATTCCAGCGTTGATTGGCACCGCTGAGGTAGTGACGGCAAGCCCTCCTCGCGGGCTCGGGCGAGAACTTCCGGCGAATCGCTCTCTCCAAGGAGGATTCGAACCTGCACGCCCGCACTTGCTTTGGCTCGGACGACGTTTACGAAGTTGAGAGACTCCACAAGGAAGCCGCCTGCGTACACCAGGACATCAATGTGGCCAGCGGCCTGCTGCATGAGCGAACGCCAAACCTCGTGCGGTACCTCGGGACGAGTTGGCCAGATTTGCACTAGCTCTGATAACGAGGCGGTTGCAGATCGACTACCCGCCAAAAGTTCAGGCCAGAGGTAGGTCTCGTCACAGGCCAGTTCGCGGGCGACCTTTAGCCGAAGTCCCGGATGCGGGCATCGGTCTTGAGTGATCCATCGCTCTACGGTTTTGGTGCTGATCTTAAGCCGCTCCGCGAGAGCGTGTTTCGTGAGGTCTGCTGCCGCCATCGCCCCGCGAAGTCGTTCATTGGTCATGCTTCAATGCTACCGCAAAGTGTCCCAAAGTGTCCCAGATATCGGGTTATTCCGTCCCTATATGTCGCGGGATCCTAGATGTGTCGGAGGTTACAGAACCTCATTTGATGACCAAATCATCACTCACACAAGGGGATTCACGTGGCAATCAGCAAGGGTTACCAGTTTCCGATCGAGTCGCGGGTGGCGTTTCCGAAGCGTCTGATCCTGATGGCTCCGATCGGCCCGGCGATCAAGTACAACCCGGACCGCAATGCGCTGCCGGAGCAGAAGTTCGACTTCGACCCGAAGACGGGGGAGGGCACGGGCCTGCCGTTGTGGACGGCGACGGTGACCGACCCGCATGAGGCCAGCGAGGGCAAGGGCAAGCGCGCGTCGTTCGAGATCACCTTCATTTCGCAGCACCAGCCGGTGCCGGCGGGTGAGCAGATCGTCGACGACATGTGGTTCATCGAGTTGGAGGGCTTGACCGCGGAACCGAAGGTGATGGGTCAGGGCGAGTTCAAGTACCTGGGCTACGTCTACCGGGCGACAGGGATCAAGGGCGACAACAACACCCCGAAGCCCAACGCCGCGGCCGGCAACGGCAACACCGCGAAGGCGGGTGCGTGATGGCTGCCCCGGACGTGTGGATGCAGGTCAGTTCCTCGCCTCACGGCGACCCGGCGGCGGTGAACGCCGAGTACTCGCACCGCATCGACAAGGTTGTGGTGACCACGGGTTCGGGCTCGATGTTCATGACGGTGCCGGTCGCGGTGGATCTGCTGTGGGACCTGGCGGCGGCGTTGGAGGACGCGGTCCAGTGTGAGTGGGCCGACGCCGGTCTGAACTTCCCAGATTGGCTGCCTCGCCTGGGTTCGAGGGTGGCGTGATGTTCGGGGATGACCGTTCGATGCGGATGCGGTTGGCGCTGGTGGCGGCGGTGTTGATCATCGTCGGTGTCGGCGTCGCTGCGTTCGTCCTCAGCTACGAAACACTGCGCGACCTGGCGGAGTTGGCCGGCATCGACCGCGACGATTCGTGGCTGTTTCCGGTGATCGTGGACGGCACCATCATTCAGGCCACGGTGTCGGCGATGGTGTTGTCCAACCGGCCCGATGAGCGCCGCTGGTTCTCATGGGTGCTCGGCGTTGGTGCGGTGGTGTCGGTGGCCGGCAACAGCCTGCATGCCTTCACCGATGGGCAACAGCTTCCGAACTGGGTGGCGGCGGTGATCGCGGCTATCGCCCCGATCGCGCTGTTGGTGGACACGCATGGCGGGGTGATGCTGTTCCGCGCTGCCCAGCGCAAACGCGTCGAGAAGCCCACGACCGAGACCGTCTCCGATGTCGAGCCCGACGCCGTGCCGGAGACCGACACGCCGGCTGTCGCCGCGGTCGAACCTGTGCCCGATACCGATCCCGAACCGGCTCAACTGCCGCTGCCTGCTGTCCCGGCGGTGGTGCGTACGGCTCCGGTTCGGCCTATCCGTCCTGTTCCTGTTCGTCCGCGGCCGGTTCAGCAGCCGATGCTGCCGCTCGCTATCCCTGTGGGGGGTTGAGATGACTGTTTCTGTTCCTGCTGTAGCGATGGGTGTTTCGTCGCTGGTGACCCTGTTGGCCGGTGTCGGAGTGCTGGGCACCTCGTCCCCAGCCACCCCGACCCCGGCTGTCCCGGCCGTGGCGTCCTCCTCGGCGGTAGCCACCACCACCGAGACTCCGGCTCCGACTGCGACTGCGCCCAAATGCGTGATGTTCTGCGAGGACGCCGGTCTCGGCCGGCCGGAGGTCGACAAGGCTCCGGCTGAGTCCCCTGCTCCAAATGGCTGCCGCCTGTTCTGCGAGCTGGAGCGCGGCTCGGAAGGTTGGGGGTTGTCCCGATGAGTATCGCGAGTTCGGTGATGCTGGCCGGTGGTATGTGCACGGGGGCGTCGGCGTTGTGGTGGCTGCGGTCACTGGCGGCGCGCGGCGCTGGTGTGCAACCGGCTGGTAATGCTCGTGAGGTCGTTGCGGGGGCTCCGGTGGAGTTGCGGACGGCGGTGTTCGTAGTGACCGATTCGGCGCAGCTGTCGTTGATGTGGCCGGCTGTGGGGCTCGGCTCATGGGAGACCGGGTTCCCGAATGTCCTGTCCGCGTCCTACACCCCGTTCGGGATGTCGGTGGACGTGCAGATGCTCGGCGGGCAGAAGCTCAAGGACTGGACCAACGAGGACACCCTCGACGCCCTGGCCCAGTACTTCGGTGTTCCCCAGGTGACCGCGACCGGTGCCGGTCCCGGCTTCGTCCGCCTGGACCTGCGGGTCTACGACACCCTGGCCGACGCCGTTGCCGCGCCGATGGTGGCGTTCGGGGACGGGGTGGACCTGGAGGCGGTCCCGACTGGGGTGTTCGAGGACGGCGAAGTCTGGCCGGTGCCGGTGCAGGGCCGGCATGTGCTGATCGCCGGCGGGATGGGATCGGGTAAGTCCACGGTCCTGCATTCGCTGGTCAAGGGCATGGGTCCGGCGATCCGTTCCGGACGGGTGGACCTGCGGCTGATCGACCCGAAAGGCCGGATGGAACTCGGGCATCTGGAACCGCTGTGCACCCAGTTCGCGCACACCGAACCGGAGTTCATGATCGCCCAGCTGGAGGCCACGGTCGCGGACATGAAAGCCGCCGCGGACCGCTACGGCCAAGACGGGGTGCGCAAGCCGGTGCCGACACCGGATAACCCGCTGGTGGTCACGATCATCGATGAGGCTGCGGTGTTGTCGGCGTTCACCACTTCGGAGTTGCGCAACCGGTTCGAACACGCTCACGGACAGTTGCTGTCGCAGGGTCGGGCACCACTGTTTTCGGTGATCGAAACGGTGATCGATCCGTCGAAAGACACTGTGCCGCAACGACAGTTGTTGCCGTATCGGATCGGGATGCGGATGGACGAACCCACCCAGGTCGCCATGATCCACGGCCAAGGCGCTCGGGAGCGGGGTTCGCGCTGCGATGAGATTCCGCATTCGACTCCCGGTGTCTGCTACGTGCAGGAGGACGGCAACCCCGGTTTCCGGCGTGCTCGCGCCTTCCACATCACCAACGCGGATATCGATTGGATCGTCAAGCAGTACACACCACTGCCGCGGCCGGTCAACCTCACCGACTTCGACGGGTTCAGCGGGTTCGATGACGGGCCGGTGGCGGCATGACCACCAACAACAACGCCAATGCTGCGGTCGGCTCGTCTCCGGTGGCGCTGCGGCTGATCGGTTCCCCTTCCGACATCGAGACCGTGGTGGAGTTCCTGGAACTCATCAACTACCACGTCGATTGGGACGGGGAGTTCCATTTGAGCCGCCACCGTGGCCGTGCCCGCGCGTACGTCCGTATCCGGTGGTCTCGGGGCGGTGACCGGTGATGAGGCGGGGATTCGTGACCGAGACACACGTGGTCGTGTACTGCGACGGCTGCGGTGACATCTACTCCGAAGGCGAGAACGAGTCGATTTGCTTCGACTCCATCAACCAGGCCGTGGCCTACCTCAATGCCCGCAGCGGCGGCGTGGGCTGGCTGTATGACGGCGATCAGGTGCGTTGTGACGGCTGCCTCGCTACCGCCCGCTGCGCCGAAGCCGGCCATTCCTTCCCCGAGTCCTGGCAGACCACCTTGTGGTCGCTGGGCAAAGCCACTCGTTCCCGCACCTGCGAAGTGTGCGGCATCCCTGACATCGAGGCCCTGTCATGAACAACAACGTCCGTTCCCTCCACCACCATGACGACATCGATGCCGTTATCGATACCCGCGCCCTGCGGCGCTGCCAACTCGACCGCCGCGGCGTGGACCCGGTCGGGATCGCGGTGCACCTGCTGGTGGAGACCGGGGACGCGCCCGGGTGGGATGCCGACCTGGACGACGGCTACGGATGGGATGAGGCGGCATGACCACGCCTGAGCCTGCGGTGTTCTTCTACCTGCTGCGCCCCTCGCAGGTGAAACCCGGTGATGTCGTCTACGAGGTCAACGACCGACCCATGCCCGGTGGGGCACTGATCATCCACGAAACCCGCGTGCTGCCAACCGATTCCGCCACGCCTCGCGGTGCATGGGAGCTGATCCCCGAACACGGTGGCCCGCGACGGGTCGATGGCGATGCCCGCCTCAAGGTCGGGCGCGACAACACCGTGAAGTGCGTCAATCCGGTGGTGGCTGCGGCGGCGAGTCAGGTCCGCAAGGGTCGCCGCTCCACCGACCTGCACGCCCCGTGTCGGGGGCAGATGTCCTTGTTCGATCCCTCGACCGTGGAGGCGAGCCGATGACCACCAAAACCGTTCACATCCGCAAAGACACCCGCCTGGACGCATCGGACCGGTTCGCGTTGGCGCTGCTCAACCTGCTGTGGGCAGCGGCGATCGGCGTGTGGTGGCTGATCCTGTTCCCGATGATCTCCGTCCCCCTCGCCCTGGTCGTCACCGCCTGGGTGCTGTTGGGGTGGCCGATGGGTCTCGCGGCCGGCGGGGTGTCCGTCGCGGGACTTGTGCTGTGGCAGCGTGCTCGCCCGCAGATGTTCGAGCGTTGGGTCACCGCGCGGGCTCGTACCCGGTTCCTGACCTGGCACCGCTACCGCCGGCGGTGGGCCAAACTCATGACCGCCTGCCACCTGAGTATCGA
>NZ_JBSGDA010000036.1:0-56994 GCF_053602135.1 Nocardia sp. NPDC004573 | reverse complement strand
CAAAGCCACACACTTCCTCGCGTTCCTCACCCTCGCCGCGGCGCTGACCTGCTTCAAGAAGCTGACGAAACGCACCACATGAGACGTGGTCTAAGTGCACGTCTCCTCAGACGGATTGCCGCCGGACCGAAAGACCGCGGACATCACTGTCCGGCGGCACCATCGGGGGCCCATTCACGCTCGACAACTGCGGAGTCAAGGTCACCTTCGACAAAGCACCCACCAGGGCAGTCTCGTTGTATCAGGCTTCGACCGAGATTTTGCTGTCGCTTGGTCTGGCCGATCGCATGGTCGGCACCTCGACCTGGTTCGACCCGGTCCTGCCCGCCTTGGCGGGCGACAACGCGAAAATTCCCCGGCTCGCGGACAACGACCCGTCACTGGAGACCGTGCTCGCCACCGAACCCGACATCGTGACATCAGCGAGCGCCCACACCTTCACCCCCGCGGTCGTCGCGGAGCGATCTCGCCTCGCCCAGCTCGGCATTTCCACCTATCAGTCACCGTCGGTGTGTACCGGGGCGAAAGTCGCGATTGGCGGCAGCCACGACCACCCCCGCCCGACCTGCGCCGACCGTGGCGTTCTGGTTCTCCGGTATCGAAGCGCCCTATATGGCCGGATGTTGTTCGGCCTCCGGAATGTACGCACGGGAGGTCGGTGGCCGGAATGTGTTCGCCGACCAGCGCGAGGACTGGCCCGAGATCAACTGGGAGGCAGTCGTCGCCGCCGACCCCGATGTCCTGGTGCTCGCCGATCTGCGCCGCCAGCGCGTCGATGGTGATGCGCTCACCACGAAGATCGCATTTCTCGAGTCGAATCCGGCGACCAGCCGGATGCGAGCGGTCCAGGGCAAGCGTTATGTCGTGATGACCGGTTCCGAACTCGACCCGGGGATCCGCGAGATCGAAGCTATCGAAAAGCTGTCCACCGGTCTCAGCTCAGCGCGCTGATACGGTCCGGCCGCGGCCGCGGCCGTTGCGGACCGGTCGCGCGGGTATCATCAGCGCAGCGTTCGTCGAGGGAACACCGGTGTGAATCCGGGGCTGACGCGCAACGGTAACGGCCCGAAGGGGGCCGAAGCCCGATCACTCGACGATCGTCGCACCACTTTCGAGGCTCCGCGGTCGAGCCCTGACGAAGGAGTTCACGCGCGATGCGCCAGGCATTACGGCACCTGTGTGTCTTATCGATTCTCGCCTCGACACTCGCCATCACCGGGTGCACAACCCACGACTCCCGCACCAGTAACGTGGATGATTCGCGCGAGGGCTTTCCACTCACGGTGCAGAACTGCGGTCGCTCGGTCACCATCGACTCGCCACCGCGGCGGGCGGTCGCGCTGAACCAGGGATCGACCGAAATCCTGCTGTCGCTCGGTCTGGCCGACCGCCTCGTCGGCACCGCGACCTGGACCGACCCCGTGCGCGCCGATTTGGCCGACGCGAACGCGAAGGTGCCCCGGCTCGCCGACAACAAGCCCTCCCTCGAGGTGGTGCTCGGCACCGAACCCGATTTCGTCTCCGCGTCCTTCGGCGGCACACTCGGTCCCGGTGGCGTCGCCGATCGTGACCGCTTCCAGCAGCTCGGCGTCCCCACCTATCTGTCCCCGACCGACTGCGACGGCAAGTCCGCGGCGAGCATGAACTCCGACGGAGCGCGCACTGAACCGCTGCACATCGATTCCGTCTACACCGAGATCCGGCAACTGGCGGCGATCTTCGATGTGAAGGATCGGGGTGAGACTCTGATCGCCTCGCTGCAGCGACGACTCGACACAGCCACGGCCACCGCCGGACCGCACCCCGCAACAACGCTGGCGTTCTGGTTCTCCGACCTGCGGACACCGTATATGGCGGGTTGCTGCGGCTCCTCCGGCATCATCACAGGCGCGGTCGGCGCGAAGAACATCTTCGCCGACACTACCGACGAGTGGCCGCAGGTCAGCTGGGAAACCGTCGCAGACCGCGATCCGTCGGTACTGGTGCTGGCCGATCTGAGCAGGCGCACCATCGACGGAGACGCACTCGACAGCAAAATCGCGTTCTTGCAGTCGAATCCGGTGACCTCGCGTATGACCGCGGTGCGGGAGAAGCGGTTCGTCGTGGTCAACGGCGCCGACCTGAACCCATCGCTGCGCACCGTGGACGGCGTGGAGAAACTCGCCGCGGCGTTGGCACAGTGGGGACCGGTCCGCTGACCGGGCTCGCCGCCCAGCGTGGTAACGCCGTCACTGCGGTCGGGTCGACCGTGGGCTGCGTGGTGCTGGTGGTATCGATCGCGATCGCGTTGACCATCGGTCCGGCCGACCTTTCGGTAGGTGAGGTCTATGCGGTGGTGGGCGAGCATCTCGGGTTCGGCCGGGCCGGGGTGAGCCGGATCAAGGACGGCATCGTGTGGGAGTTGCGGCTGCCCAGAACCCTGCTCGCCGCGGTGTGTGGTGCCGGGCTGGCGCTGTGCGGGACGATTCTGCAGTCGGTCCTGCGTAACCCGCTCGCCGACCCGTTCGTTCTCGGCATCTCCTCCGGCGCTTCCACCGGCGCGGTGCTGGTCGCGGTGCTGGGGATCGGGGCGGGCTCGATTTCGCTGGCCGCCGGGGCGTTCGGCGGCGCGGTGGCCGCGTTCGCGCTGGTACTGATCTTGGCAGCGGCGGCAGGCGGTGGCACCGCGCGGATCGTGCTCGCCGGCGTCGCCGGAACCCAATTGTTCTCTGCCCTAACTTCGTTGATCGTCGTCTCGAGCGCCGACGCCGAACAAACCCGCGGCGTGCTGTTCTGGCTACTCGGTTCGCTGGCGGGCGCGGACTGGTCCGACGTGGCCGTGTGCGCGGCCGTGACCGGCATCGGTCTCGTGATCTGCATCCGCCGGGCGGCCGCCCTGGACGCGTTCACCTTCGGCGCCGCGTCCGCCGCGTCGCTCGGCATCCCGGTGCGGGCAACCAGGGCGCTGCTGCTCGGGGTGACCGCGCTGACGACCGCGGCACTGGTCAGTGCGGCGGGTGCGATCGGATTCGTCGGTCTCGTGCTGCCCCACGCGGCCCGCTTCCTGGTTGGACCACGCCACAGCAGACTGCTGCCCACCGCGGTCGTCGCAGGCGCTGTGTTCACCGTCTGGGTCGACGTCGCGGCACGAACGATATTCGCGCCGATCGAGATCCCCGTCGGCGTCGCGACCGCGCTGATCGGCGTGCCCGCGTTCATCCTGCTGTTGCTGCGGAATCGAGCGATGCCATGACCCTGCGTGCCGAGGAGCTGCGCTGGACCCGCGCAGGTCATCTGATCCTCGACGGCATCACCGTCGAGCCGGTCCCGGGTGAGACCATCGGTCTGCTCGGCCCCAACGGTTCGGGCAAATCGTCGCTGTTGCGGCTGCTCAGCGGTATCGGCCGCCCCGAAAGCGGCCGAGTCCTGCTCGACGACACCGATATCGCGACACTGCGCCGGAACCGGATCGCCCGCCGCGTCGCGGTCGTCGACCAGCACGCCGACACCGAAGTCGACATCACCGTCGCCGACGTCGTGTCCCTCGGCCGTATCCCGCATCGCGGCGTCTTCGGCGGCGACGCGGCCGCGGACGCCGAAGCGGTGCGACATGCCCTGTCCCACACCGGCATGACCGACAAGGCGGGCGATCGCTGGCACACGCTGTCCGGTGGCGAGCGCCAACGCACCCAGATCGCACGGGCACTGGCGCAGCGACCGCGCGAGTTGCTGTTGGACGAGCCGACCAACCACCTCGACATCCGTCATCAACTCGACATACTCGCCCTGGTGGCGGCCCTCCCGGTCACCAGCTACATCGCGTTGCACGACCTCAACCTCGCCGCGATGTTCTGTGACCGGCTGCTGATCCTCGCAGAGGGCCGCATCGTCGCGATGGGCCGACCGACCGAGGTGATCACCGCCGAGCTGGTCGAACAGGTGTATCGGGTGCGGACACAGGTCACCACCGATCCCGAGCACGGCTACCCTGTCGTGTCGTTTCGACCCAGCCTGCCCGACAAACCGAGCAGGACGGACTTCACGTTCGATGCACCGTGACCCGCGCAGCGCTCACCCCGAGCCGGCCGCACTCTGAGCCAGCGGCTTCCCGCGGGACGGTAATCGCGGCCCTCGGGGAACTCGAGTGTCGGAGTGGACGACAATCTGCACGTGGAGTGCGAAGTTTGCCGGACAGCACTGTCGGCCCGGATCGACGGTGAGCGCGAAGCCGTCCCCTCGGCGCGGGTGGACGAGCACCTGGAGCAGTGCCGAGAGTGCTGTTCCTGGTATGTCGCGGCCGTGGAGGTTTCGAAGCTCCTGCGCGGCAGCAGATCGCACGCACCCGACCTCACCGACGCGATCTTCGCCGCAGCCGAACTGCAACGACCGCGGCGATCGGTCTCCTCGACCTTGCGGGCAATCGTCCCGAACTCCCGCGCCGAGTTGACGCGACTGATGCTCGGCGCGCTCGGCGTCGTGCAGATCGGACTCGCGCTGGCTCAAACCGCAGGCCTCGACTTCGGGATGAGTCACCACGGTGCCGAGTCGACTCGCCACCTGCTGAACGAGAGCACCGCGTGGAACCTGGCCATCGGGGTGGGACTGCTCTGCTGCGCGATACGTCCGTCGACTACCGCGGGCGTGCTGCCCGTGCTCGCGTCAGTCGTCACCGTACTGAGCGCCTTCGTTGTCGCCGACCTCCACTCCGGCGTGGTGCCACTTTCCCGTGTCGCATCGCACGGCGTATTGGTCGTTGCGCTCGCGTTGGTCACCATCATCCAGCGAAGCCGGCCACCCCAGGTTTCTCCCCCGGTCGGCGACCGCGCACCCACCGAATTCGTCCTGCCCGCAGGCGCCCGATTGGGCAGACGCGTAGATCATCTCCGCTCGACCCATGATCCCGCCGCATAGTGAGAGGGACTCGCATGACCATCGGGCTCGATTCGACAATCGTGACGCCCAACCGGATCTCGCTGACGGTCACTGGAATGAGCTGCGCCGCGTGCGCGAGCCGGGTAGAGCGCAGGCTGAACAAAGTCGACGGCGTCACCGCATCGGTGAACTATGCGACCGGAGTCGCCACCATTGATGCCGTCGAAGATGTCACCGCCGAAGACCTTTGCGCAGAAGTCGACGCCGCTGGATACGGCGCGTCACCCATCACCGACCACGCCGAGGCGATCAGCGCCGCCCTCGAGGACACTGAGGTCAAGGACCTTCTGCGGCGCCTGGTGGTCGCACTGATGGCATTCTTCCCACTGGCCGACCTGTCGGTGATGTTCGCGACTGTGCCGTCCACCAGGATTCCCGGATGGGAGTTCATCCTCACCGCGCTGGCGCTGCCCGTCGTGCTGTGGTCCGCCGCACCGTTCCACCGCCGCGCGTTCGCGGGCGCGAAAGTGCGTGCCGCGAGCATGGATACTCTGGTTTCGGTCGGCATACTCACCGCCACCCTGTGGTCGCTGGACACGATGTATCTGCACCCATCCCGGACCGGAACCGCGCCGGGAGGAGTGTGGGCCGCGATCTGGGCCAGCGATGCCATCTACCTCGAAGTCGCGGCGGGCGTCACCGCGTTCGTACTCGCGGGGCGATACTTCGAGGCGAAGGCGAAGCGCTCGTCGGGGAACGCATTGCGGGCGCTGGCCGCACTCGGCGCCCGCGAGGTCACCGTGCTCACCCGCGACGACCGCGAAATACGTATTCCGATAAACGAACTCGTCGAGGGGCAGCGATTCGTGGTTCGCCCGGGCGAGACGATCGCCACTGACGGACTCGTGGTATCGGGCGAATCCAGCATCGATGCCTCAGCCATGACCGGGGAATCCCTTCCGGTCGACATCACGCCGGGAATGGCGGTGATCGGCGGCACCACCGCCCTCACCGGGCGGCTGATCGTCGAGGCCGCCGCGGTAGGTGCCGACACCAAACTCTCGGGCATGATCCGGCTCGTAGAGCAGGCCCAGACCGGCAAGGCACGCATGCAGCGCGTGGCCGACCATGTGTCATCGGTCTTCGTGCCATGCGTATTCCTGCTCGCAGGTGCGACCTTCGGCGTGTGGTGGATGATGACCGGAAGCGCAGGCGAGCGTGCGGCCGCGGCAGCGCTGGCCGTGTTGGTGGTCGCCTGTCCGTGCGCGCTGGGCCTGGCGATCCCCACCGCTCTGCTGGTGGCATCCGGCCGTGGCGCGCAGCTGGGCATCTTCATCAAGGGTCATCACGCGCTGGAAGCGACTCGCGACATCGATACCGTGGTGCTCGATAAGACCGGCACCCTCACCCACGGGGTGATGAGCGTCGTCGGTGTAACCGTCGAGGGCACACGCACCGACGCCGAGGTGCTGCGTTTGGCCGGGGCCGTGGAGTCGGCCTCCGAGCATGCGGTCGCGGCCGCGATCGCCCGGCATGCACGACAAATGCACGACACCCTGCCTACGGTCGAATCGTTCGAGGCACTACCGGGACTGGGTGCACGCGGCACCGTCGACGGTGCGCAAGTGCATGTAGGAAGGCTCCGCCTCTTCCATCGACAGCGCATCGACGTGCCCCAGGCGTTGCTGCGGGAACTCCGCCGTCAGGAACGAGTCGGCCGCACTGTCGTGCTGGTCGGGGTGGACGGGGTCGCCGTCGCGCTCGTCGCGGTGGCCGACACCGTGAAAGACAGCGCGGCACCTGCTGTAGCCCGACTGCATCGACTCGGTCTGCGCGTGTTCATGTTCACCGGCGACAACGCGTATGTCGCGCAGTCCGTCGCTGACGAGATCGGCATCGACGAGGTGGTGGCCGAGTTACTGCCAGAAGGCAAGGTCGAGCTGATCGCGCAGATGCAGGAGCGTGGACATCGCGTCGCCATGATCGGCGACGGCATCAATGACGGCGCGGCGCTGGCCACCGCGGACCTCGGCATGGCGATCGGCGCGGGCACCGATGTCGCGATCGCCGCCGCCGATGTCATCCTGGTGCGCGAAGACCTCGCCGCGGCCACCGACGCGATCGAGCTGGCACGCGCGACCTTGCGCACCATCAAAGGAAATCTGATGTGGGCCTTCGGCTACAACATCGTCGCCATCCCGGTGGCCGCGCTGGGTTTGCTGAACCCCCTGATCGCGAGCGCGGCGATGGCTTTTTCGTCGTTCTTCGTCGTCTCCAACAGCCTCCGCCTGCGCCGAGCACGTCTGGGCGGTTGATCGGTTACCGGGCATTGGGTCGAACACCTCGGGCAAGATCAACGACGGCTGCGGGCCAGCTGCTCCAGCATCGCGTTGTAAGCGACGAGGTCGGAATCGCCGTACTCGTCGTCCTTGCGGTCGGTGCGCACCGCGGTGCGCCGATCCTGGGCCGCCCACTGCGTCAGCAACGCGCCCACCACCAGCAGAATCGGGACCTCACCGGAAACCCAGGCGATGCCACCCCCGACATGCTGATCCGCCGACAGATCGATCGCCCACGGCAACTGGAGATTGCCGTAGAAACGCTGGCCCACCACGGAATTCATCGACATGATCGCGATGCCGAAGAACGCGTGGAACGGCATCACCGCGAACAGCATCCCCAGCCGTCCTAGATGAGGCAGCCTGCGCGGACCCGGGTCGATGCCGATGATGCCCCAGTAGAACAGGTAGCCGACGACCAGAAAGTGGACGTTCATCAGGACGTGGCCCCAATGGTAGCGGATCAGGTTCTCGAACAGCGTCGTGAAATACAGCCCGTATAACGAGACCACGAACAGCGCGATCGCCGTGCCGGGATAAGCCAGGACAGCGGTCGGCTTGGCATGCAACAGTGCCAGCACCCACTCGCGCGGCCCGTGCACCGCGGTCCGTGCCGCCGACGGCAGGGCCCGCAGCAACAGCGTCACCGGCGCGCCGAGCACAAGGAGCACCGGTACGAACATGTTCAAAGCCATATGCGTGATCATGTGCATGCTGAACATCGCGAGACCGTAGGTACCGATGCCCGAGGACGTGGCGATCAGTAGCGCTACACAACCGCCCATCCATGACAGAGTGCGCCATCGCGACCAGCGGTCCCCACGACGATGCAGACGCCACACGCCGAGGACATACGCCACAACCGCGACCAACGCCGCCGTCCCGAGCACGACATCGAAACGCCACGACGCCAGCAGCCGCCACAAGGTGGGCCGATCCGTCAGTTCGAAACCGAGGAACACCTCCTGCGCGGTGAACGACCGGTCGGCGAACGCGGGCGCCGGTTGCACCGCCATCGCCACCAACACACTCAGCACCACTGCGGAAAGCGCTGCACTCCAAGCGAAAACGAATACATTCCGGTCATCGGGCACCCGAGTGCGGTAGGAGCGCCACAGCGGCCACCCCGCCGCGACGAGCACCACCGCCGCGAACAGTGCCAACCTGCCGTATCCGGTCGTGAGCACACACGACCACGGCAACAAGACGCGCACGAGCACCAGCCCGCTGACCGCCGCGGCCACCGTGCACAGTTTCCCGATGATCCCGGCGCGCCGAACTGCGACCGCCGTGTCCGAACCACCGCGCCGCAGCTGCTCCGCGACGCACCAGAACAACCCCGGCCCCACCGACACCGCGACCTGGAAGAGGATCATCGCGCCCGTGCCGTAATCGTGGTTCGGCCCTTCACCCGCGTTGCCGACCACCGCGGGCGGCAGCACGCCCACAGCCGCCACCAACGTCAGCGAGACAACCCCGATCCAGGACAACGTCAATCGTGCACCGAGACTCACCGCAGCGGCCAGCACCGCGACGACAACCCATGCCTTGGGCTTCTCGCTCGCATCCAGCAATGCCCCGAGCGCGCCCGCGCGCACCAGACCCGACAGGCTCAACCCACCGACATCCGCTGCTGTGACCGGTACCAATACCAGCGCCGAGACGAACCAGGCCAGGCCGGCACGCTCGGCCAGCCGCAAGCCCGCATAGCCGTCGAGCAGAATCCGCCCCTGTGCGGAGATCCGCGTACAGCACACCGCATAGACCAGAGAGCCGAGCGCCACCGCGCCAGCGAGCGCGGCCACCGTCCGCAACAGCGCGTAGCCCAATCCGGACGCAAGCCCGGGGTATGCCGTGCCGGCCGCGCGGTAAGGAACCTCCCCCATCGCCAGCACGGCGCCGGTGACGAGCGTGAGCGACACCACCACCGCGACAATCCGAATGCAACGGACCTCTCCGCGATTCACGTCCACCGTTGGATCCACCCGACCTCCGACCAGAAAGTACTGCCCTCCAGAGGAAAAGCTCGCGCGTAGTGGTCGGATCGCACGGACGGGAAGTTCCCGACATCGATGAAACGGACGCCACCGCGTCGCCGACGCCTCCGATCAGTAGAGCCAGTTCTCCTTGTCCGCCCGCTGGCGGAACCGAACCCGCACGCCGCGCGACTATCTCACCTCAGGGCCGCTGACGGGCGGCGTGGCATGGCTGGGAGGACGGCAGTGCGGACACACCCCGAGGTAGGACGGGACCGGCTGACGACAGCCTCGGTGACCGGCGTACTGACAGCAGCCATGGCCTTCTCCATGCTGCAGTTGTTCGTCCTCGGCGCGCTGGGCCCGCGCCTCGTTCCGGATCTCGGGATCTCCACCACCGCATTGGGATTGACGACCACCATGGGCTTCGGGACAGCCGCGCTGCTGTCACCGCTGGCCGGTAGGGCGGTGGATCTGCTCGGTCCACGACGATGCCTGATCGCGCTGCTGCTGACCGTCGGTGTGGCCCTCAGCGTCATCGCCGCCGCACCGGCCTACGGCATCCTCCTCGCCGCGGTGGCCCTGGGCGGCGTGCCGCAGGCGCTGGCCAACCCTGCGACGAACAAAGCGATCCTGGCTGCGATCCCGCCGGCCGGTCGCGCAGGGGTGACCGGCGCCAAACAGTCCGGTGTCCAACTCGGCGCCATCGCCGCTGGATTACCGCTCACCGCGCTGGCCGCTTCGGCGGGCTGGCGTACTGCGGTGTGGACGGCGGCGGGTGTCGCGCTGCTGGTAGCGCTGTGGGTGTGGCGTACCCTGCCCGCCGACCCGCCGCGACAGCATCACGGCACGTCCAGCTCGGGCATCGGTGACAAGCCGCAACCACGTGGGAACGACGGCATCGTGTACTGGCTGGCCGTGTATTCCCTGTTTCTGGGAGCCGCCATGGCCTCGATCAACACCTACTTGGCACTGTTCGGCGAACGACGGCTCGGCCTCGGCGCCGCGGCAGCGGGGACCCTCGTGGCCGTGCTCGGCGTTGCGGGCATCGCAGGCCGCCTCGGCTGGGCACGTGTGGCAGGTAACCCGCGCGCGGCCGTCGTCCTGCCCGCCGGATTGGCGTTCGGATCCGGCATCGCGGCGCTGCTGCTGGCCACCTCCGCACTGATGACCGGGGTGGTGTGGATCGCGGTGATTGCCGTCGGCATCTTCGGCATGGCGGGCAACGCGGTGTCCATGGTGCTGGTGATCCAGCGCTCGGCCCCTGGACGAGCCGGACGCAACTCGGCATTGGTGTCGGCGGGGTTCTTCGCCGGATTCGCGGTCGGCCCACCGCTTTTCGGAACCATGGTGCCCACGATCGGATATAGCAACAGCTGGCTGATCGTCGCGACGGAATTCGCTGTCGCGGCGGCAGTCGCGGCGTGGTGGGCAGTGCGCGATCGAGCGACCCGCGTCCAGGATCAGGCATGAGGGCTATGCACGACACGCGCCGCTGTGAGTTCACGAAAATCGCGCCTCTACAGCAGTTTTCATCACGTACAGCTCAACAGCTGCATACGACGGAATGGTGCGGGGGTGCAACATGGTGACGGATTGGGCGCGCGAGGCATTCGATGCCCTCATGAACCGCGTATCGAGCACACACGCGGCTGTGGGCACACGGTTTCCGCTCTACGCCGGTATTTCCGGCGAATGGACAACCACCTCCCGTGGATCCTGGACCGGCGGCTTCTGGGCAGGCCTGCTGTGGCTGCGTGCATCAGCTAGCGGTCGGCAGGAGCATCGCAACGCCGCCGCAGAGACGACACAACGCCTGGCCGACTGGGTGGCGTCGGACACCTCCACCCGCGGGTTGATTCTCTGGTACGGAACAGCCCTGGCAGCCGGGCGCGGTGAAGACGCCCGCGCCTCAGCGCTCCGCGAGAGTGCCGCACGCCAGTGCCGTTCGGACTTCGATCACAATCTCCGTGTACTGCCATGGGGTTCAGCGTTCGGTGGCCCACGCCTCCTCGCTCGAGTGGACGGAATTCCCGGCCTGGTACCACTTCTGGCCACAGACAAAGACCCCCGCAGCCCGGATATCGCCCGCGAACATCTCTCAACACACCTGCGCCTCTGGCGCACAACACCGATCGGCACCCCGGCATGGGCCTGGTCGGATGGCACATGGCTTCCCTCGCCGCAACCGCAGCGAGGATGGAGCCGAGGCAGGGCCTGGCTCCTGCTCGCGCTGGCCGACGCATGCCGGTACCTGTCCCCGGAATTCCTCTTCGATGCCTGTGCACTCCTCGACGCCGATCAACCACTGGTACCCACCGCCGAAAACCATCCTGACGCGCCACCAGACACCTCGGCCGCCGCGATCGAGGCGGTAGCGTTGCTGAAGTTTGCTGCAGCACAGACGCTTACAGAACGGTCCGCAGCGATGCGGCTGCGAGCCGGCGAGATCACGCGACGGCTTGCCACGGACTTCATGAGCGGTCACGGCGCCCCGCAACCCGGGAGCAGGCTGGGTGGCGGATGCTACGACTTCGGCCGCGGGCTTGCCACCAACCACGAGCTGATCTGGGGCAATTTCTTCTTCGCCGCGGCTCTGGCCATGCAGGCCGGGTTGATCGCTCCTTTCGACACCTGACAGGGCCTCAGCGCAACACCGACCTGGCCACGGAGGTGATATGCAGTTCGTCCGGACCATCCAGCAAGCGCGCCATCCGCCCCATCCGCAGCAGTCCCGGCAGTGCGGTATCCGGTCCAAGCCCGGCAGCCCCGTACACCTGGATCGCGGAATCGGCCACTTGCTGCAGCGTCCGCGCCGCAGCCACCTTCGCCAAACCGGATTCCACGCGAGCGTCATGACCTGCGTCGAGGAGCGCAGCCGCCTTGTGCACCAGCGGCCGGGTGCTCCGTATCGCCAGCAGCGACTCGAATACATGCCGCTGCACCAGCTGACGCTCGGCCAGCGTTCCCGATGACTGACCGCGCGTGCGAGCTCGCTCGCACATCAGGTCATAGGCCCGCTGCGCCTGGCCGAGCCAGCGCAGGCAGCGCAACGTCCGGCCGAGCTGCAGCCGCTGCCGCGCGATCGGCAACGCACGTCCCCGCTCGCCGATGAGATGGTCTTTCGGCAGCCGCACCTCGTCCAGGGCGATCTCCCACTGCCCGCCCACACCGAGTACCGGCAACTCACGCACGAGCCGGAAACCCGGAGCGTCCGTGGGCATCAGCAGCAGCGACAACCCGTCCCGGTCCGGAGCGTGCCCGTCGGTGCGAGCCAGCACAGTGATCACATCGGCGTCCTGGGCGCCGCTGACGAACCATTTGCGACCGGACAGGACCCACGCACCGTCCGGAGCCTCCGTCGCTCGGGTGGCCGTCAACGTCGGATCGGTGCCTGGCGTGTCGGGCTCGGTCATCGCGTACGCCGCATGCAGCTCCCCGGAAACCAGTCGCTTCAGGTAGGTCTCCCGAACGCGGTCACCGGCATGACGCTGCAGCATCCACACATCCAACAGCGAGGCCGAGCCGAGCACCGCAGGCCCGTGGTCACTGGCGCCTTCGGCCTCGGCCAAGCACACGTACTCGGCGAACGAAAGCCCCTGACCACCCAGATCCCTCGGCAACGGCAACGCCCACAGCCCTTCCGCCCGCGCGGCGTCCGCCAATTGCGAACGCGCTGACGCAGCAGTTGCCCCACCTGCGTCCAGCAGGATCTCCTGTGGCATCACTCGTTCTGTCACAAAGGCTTCCACACGCTCACGCAGCGACGTGCCGTCGACCCCGGCGGCGGACATACGGGTGTCGGATGGATAGGGGTCCATGGCTTCTCCTCGTCTGCCGGGAACTCGATGTCCCCGCGCTGCGACTGCTGTTGTCCGCGGGAGTGGTCGGCGGCGATCGTCACCGAGTTCCCGCGGCGGTCATTCTGTTCGAGAAGGAGAGCCATGACACTCGGCGCAACGCGGACCTCCGACAACCAACTGACGGCGAAACCACTGCGGGGGGTGCAGGTCGAGACCGGTGGACCGCCGGGTCCGGTCTCGATCGCGGCGCAGCACCTGCGGTTGCTGGGCGCCGAACCTTCCACGGGCGACCATGAGGCGCTGACTCTCACCGATGTCGACGGCGCGAGAGTCGAAACCCGCTTGTCCTGGAGCAGGCCGGACAGCGAGGTGTGCGATGAGGCGACCCTCCAGGCCGCCGCAGGACTGATGCTGGTGCACGGACGTCGCGACGGCTCACCCCGCGGGCTGGCCGTGGACTACGTCTCGACCGCCTCCGGTGTGCTCGCTGTCCAAGGCCTGTTGGCCGCGCTCATCGGCCGCGCGAGGGGCGCCTCGGTCACCTCGGCGGAAGTCTCGCTGGACCGCGTGGCACTGCTGACCGTCTCGCAGTACCTCGCCGCAGCCTGCGCCGAGGACGACGAAGCAAGCCCACTGGCGCCCGGCGGGCCACCGTTCACCACTGCCGACGGCGTTCGATTCGAACTCGAAGCACTGGACGTCGCGGTGTGGGCCGAATTCTGGCAGGCCATGCGAGCACCGATGCAAGCAGCACGAAAAGGCTGGCGGCCCTTCCAGTTCCGCTATGCCACCGCCTGCGCTCCGATCCCCGACGAGCTGCATCACACCACGCTGGCCAGCACGTGGGCTCAGATACAGGCGGCCGCGGCCGAGTCCGGCGCCGATGTCTGCCGATTGCACACCCTCGCCGAACGCTCGGCGGAACTGCACGACGGCGGCGAATCGACGCTGCCCTGGGAACTGGCCGCCTACCCGGGGATCCCTGCGGCGATCCCGGCACACGGCCGATGTAGCGACGAACGTCCTCTTGCCGGTTTCACCGTGCTCGAGGCTGGGCGTCGGGTACAGGCCCCACTCGCCGCGCACCTGCTGGGGCTGCTCGGCGCGACCGTCGTGCGAATCGAACCTCCGGGCGGTGACCCGCTACGTGGCATGCCACCCACCTGCTCGGGCATCTCCGCACGCTGGCTGGCCCTCAACCGGGGCAAGGACTCCGTCGAAATCGACATCAAGTCTCCCTCCGACCGGCAGCGGTTGCTCGAACTGGCAGCCGACGCCGACGTTTTCCTACACAACTGGGCGCCCGGCAAAGCCGAGCAACTCGGACTCGACGCCGACAGGCTATCGGCCGCCAACCCCGGCCTGATCTACGCCTACACCAGCGGCTGGGCAGGACGGCTTTCCGGCGCCCCCATGGGCACCGACTTCATGGTGCAAGCCCGCACCGCCGTCGGAGAGGCGGCCCGCCCAGCCGACGAACCACCGACACCATCACTGATGACCCTGCTGGACGTGCTCGGCGGCATGCTGGGCACCGAAGCGATTCTGGCCGGACTGCTCACCCGCGAACGCACCAGCCGCGGCGTACGCGTGGAATCCTCACTCCTGGCCGCCGCGCAACTGCTGACCGCGCCGGCCCTGCGCCGGGCGCACGACGGTCGTCCCCTCCGTCACCCCGCCGGATTCCGTCGCCCGTTGCCGACCGCTGACGGGCTCCTCGCACCCGCTGACGAGCACGCCGTCGCGGCAGCCGACACCGCGGCGCAGGTGCGGGCGCTGTCCACCGACGACGCCTGCGCGATGCTTCGCGGCCGCGGCATCATCACGACCCCCGTGACCACCGATCTCACGACCCTGCTCACCGATTCCCGTTTCGCAGGCGCCATGACACGCGACGAACACGGCGCCGTCGCGGTGTCGTCGCCCTGGAGGTTCCGATGAGCGTCGCACTCCACGATCTGGTCCCGCGCAAGCTACGCAGAACCTGGGCGGCCGACGGCAGCTATCCGGATTTGGACCTGTACTCGCTGTTCCGGGCACGCCGCTGCCAGCATCCGCACCGAATCGCACTCGTGGACGACGAAGGCGAGGTGAGTTACGCGCAATTGGACGCTCTGGCGCGGCAGCTGGCGACCGGTCTGGCCGCCCGAGGCGTACGAGCCGGCGATGTCGTCGGCATCCAGCTGCCGAACTGCCGCGCCGCTGTGATCGCGGACCTCGCTCTGGCCGCGCTGGGCGCGGTAGCCCTGCCGTTCCCCGCAGGCCGCGGCATGCGCGAGGCCGAGTCGCTGCTGCGGAGATCGGAAGCTGTCGGCGTCCTGGCCGCCGCTCAGTTCCGTGGACACCACCACGCCGCAGATCTCTCACAGTTGCTCGGCCGATTGCCGACATTGCGTTTCGTCGTCGCCGTCGGTACCGACGGCGCGCCGGCAAGCTGTGTGCCCTTCGCTGAGCTATTCCCTGGCGACTATGAGGATTTCGTACCAGCTCGCCCCGATCCGGACGCGGCCGCTCGCATCCTCGTGTCCTCCGGGTCGGAGTCGGAACCGAAAATGGTCGCCTACTCCCACAACGCGCTGGCAGGCGGCCGCGGCAACTTCATGGCATCACTACTGACCGACGACCGCCCGCCGCGCAGCCTGTTTCTCGTACCGCTGTCCACGGCCTTCGGTAGCAACGGCACGGCTGTAACGTTGGCCCGTCACGGCGGCGCGCTGATTCTGCTGGATCACTTCTCGCCGGTGGAAGCGTTGGCCTCGATCGAACGCCATCGTCCCACGCACGTACTCGGCGTCCCCACCATGATCCGGATGATGCTCGAAAACGGCGCAGCCGAGACCGACACCTCCGCACTGACCGCACTCGTGCTCGGTGGTTCGCAACTCGACGCCACCACCGCCGGGGAGGCGCGACAAGCATTCGGCTGCACGGTGGTGAACCTCTACGGGTCGGCCGACGGCGTCAACTGTCACACGGATATCGACGAAATCGGCTCCGAGGATGGCGCTTCGGGTGTGCTGGTCGGGCGGCCCGACCCTCGGGTGGCGCAGATCCGCATCGATCTGATCGGCACCGGCCGGATCGCGGCGCCGGGTGAAACCGGAGAAATAGTCGCCCGGGGCCCGATGACGCCACTCTGCTACGTCGCGGACCCCCAGTTGGACGCGCGCTACCGCACGAGCGACGGCTGGGTACGCACCGGTGACCTCGGCGTACTGGACGCCGCCGGCCGCTTGCACGTGGTTGGGCGGCTCAAGGAGATCGTCATCCGCGGTGGCGCGAACATCAGCCCCGCCGAGGTCGAACGGATGCTGGCCACGCATCCCGATGTCCGCGATGTGGCGTGCATCGGCGTCCCCCACGACGTGCTCGGTGAGCGGCTCGCGGCCTGCGTCGTTCCACGGCCCGGCAGCGTGCTCGCCTTGGAAGGGTTGTGTGCTCATCTGGCGGCCAACGGCGTGGAGCGCGGCAAACACCCCGAATCGCTCCTACTGCTCGATGCCCTGCCGTTGACCCCGGCGGGCAAACCCGACCGCGCGGCTTTGCGAACAAGGTTCACCGCCGTCCAGCACTGAACGACTGCGGGGCAGCCATTTCCACGGCTGCCCCGCTTTATGATCCGCCTGGTCAGGACTTGGAGAGCGCCTTCTTCAACGCGGTTGCCGCACCCCGATAGACAGACAGAAGATCCTCACCCTGCTCGGGATAGTTCACGATCGATACCTGTTCGACGCCGGAGTCCGGCAGCACGGTGCCAGTGGACATATGCGTGTTGTCGAGCACGAACTGCGGCTTCTTCGCACTCAACTCCGCTAGCTGACCGGGGGTGACGGGTTCAGGACCATAGGTGCCCACGATCTGCGCACCGGCCAGGTCGGCCGCCCACGTCGAGAACACCTGGGCGATGACCGTCGGCTGCTTACCACCCGGCCATGCCGAGCGGACGTCCCCGCTGATTTTGTCGTACTCGGTGCTGAACGTCGCGGTCCATGCCTGCGCCGCCGCGGTGGTGCCGAAGCGCTGACCCAGCGCCTGCACTTGGGCTTTCACCTTGGCCGCGGAGTTGTCCAGATCGACTTCGATCAATTCGGCCTTCGATCCCGCGGCTTCCTTGATCTTCGCCGCGAACGGCTCGAACGGCGCGTAGAGCACGAAATCCGCCTCCGCCACCGCGGTCAGATCCGACGGCTTGGGATCGTAGTCCGGAGCATGGTGAACCGATGGTGGAACAATGACTTTCACGTCCTCTGCGCCCGCGGCTGCGGCGAACGCAGCCTCCCAGGTGGTGGTCGCCACGACCACCGGATGAGTGTGTCCATGGTGGTCGTGCTGCTCGCCTTCGGAGCCGGCGCAGCCGCTCAGCAGCACGGTGGCCGCGACCACACTTGTCGTCAGGCTCACACCGGCGGTCAATGGTCGAAAGCGTGCCATGAGAGTGTTCTCCGTTCAGGAATCAGATGGACCGCGAAAGCGACTGCCCCCGCGGTGAGGACCAGCACCGGCCCAGGAGGAAGGTCGAAGGCCAGTGCCAGCAGGAACCCCACGGAATTCACCGCAACGCCGATACCGACAGCCCAGACGATGATCGAAATCAGCGAGCGGCCCAACCGCCGCGCGGCCAGCGCAGGCAGCAACGTGAGCGCATCCACGAGCAGCGCACCGGTCAGCCGGATCGCTCCGGCCACCGCAACCGCGACCAGCACCAGCAGAATCAGCGTGAGCCGCCCCACCGCCACACCGGAAACCAACGCCAGTTCGCGATCATGCAACAGCAGCGCCAAATCACGTCTTCGCCACCAGAACAGCGCGGGCACCACCACCGCGAGCACCGCCAACACGACGACGTCCTGAGCCCGGACCGCGAGAATCGAACCCCACAGCAGCGAAAACGCCGCCGAGGCGTGCACTCCCGCCGCCGCGAGCGCCAGCAGCGCCGCCGCGACGGCCAGACTCATCAGCAAACCCATCGCACCGGAGAGCGTTTCCGGTGTGCGCGCCAGCGGACTGATCCCCGCCCCGGCCACGGCACACGCGAGCAGACCACACAACGCCGGATCCCATCCGATCAGCATGCCGACCGCCGCACCCAGCAGCGCGACATGCATCATCGCGAAGCGCACCGGGATGATATCCAGCCCCACGATGGCGACACCGACCACCGGAAGCCCGATCGAGCCCACCAGCAGCGCCACACCAGCACGCTGCACCGACCCCATTCCGAGCAGATCGAGCACCTGCGCGGGCCCGTTCACGCCAACTCCCGCAGCCGGCCTGCGGCCATCTCCAGCACTCGGTCGCAACGTCGCGCCATGGCGCGGTCATGGGTGACCACGACGAGGGTGACAGGCAGCTCCGTCAGTACGTCGGCGGCCTCCTCCTGGCCCGCGAAATCCAATGCTGCCGTGGGTTCGTCGGCCAGCACGACGCTCGCGCCGGCTGCCACGCACCCCGCCGCGCGGGCCAGGTGCATACGCTGTAGCTGCCCGCCCGAGAGCGTGTCGAGTGGTCGGCCGAGGAGTTCGCCCACGCCCAGCCGTGTCGCCATCGCCTGCGCACGACGGGCGTCGCCGCTACTGGCCAAGAGCTCACCGGCCAGCAGCGGGAATCGACCCGCCGCGGGCCGCTGGGGTATCCACCCGCACACCCGCCGCCGCCACGCATGGTCCGCCGATGTGCGGCCGCCTCGGCCTCCGACGGAGATCTCGCCCCGTACGGCCGTATGCAGGCCGATCACCGCACGCAGGAGCGTTGTCTTGCCGGAGCCGTTGGTTCCGGTCAATGCGACCCGTTGACCGGCCGATATGTCGAGATCGACAGCACTGACCACGTCGACACGTCCGTGTCGGCACGACACCCCTCGCAAGCGCAGGTTCAGCCCTGCCATCACCCCACCTCCTTATCGGCCGTCACGCGCACGCCGACCGGTGTGCCCGGGAGTAGTCGCACCACCACGCCCACCGGTTCCGCACCATGGTCGCCGTCGTCGGCGTACCCGTCGGTTCCTCGCACCACCGAGACAAGGGTTTCGCGGGCACGGGCCACCCGGGACCGAATCGTGCCGACGGGACAACCCACCGTCTGCGCCGCCTCGGCATAGGACATCCCCAAGACCTGGGTCAAGACGAACGCCTCGCGTCGCTCTTGCGGCAGACTGCACAGCAAGTCGTTCAACGCCACCTCCTCGGCGAAATCCGGGGTACGCCGATCGGGCCGCTGCTCGAGAATCTGTGACCATTCCGGCACCTGCGTCGTCTTCGGACGAGCGGCGACACTGCGGAACCGGTCCACCACCACGCGGCGAGCGATCGACAGCAGCCAGGTTCGTGCGGTCGAATTCCCGGCGAACCGCGGCAGACTGCCCATTGCCCGCAAGAACGTCTCCTGGGTCAGGTCGTCAGCGGATTGGACATCGGTCAGGTGCGCGACGAAACGCCACACATCGCGCTGCGTCGATTGGATGAACTGCTCCAAAGCTTTTCGGTTGCCGGCACCGGCAGACAACGCCAGCGCGGTCAGGAGTTCGTCGGACATCCGCGGCCTCCACATCGACGCATCCGGCGCACGGAGAAGCGCTCAGCGCTTCGAAGCGATCGAGAAGAGGGATCATCGCTGCGGCAGGCAGCCGACAGCAGAGAAAGAGACAACATTCGCACAATTTCTGTTCGCGACACCACCATTCGGTGGTGCGGAGAGACCGGCAGGCGGGCGCGCAGTGCGTACACCGACGTAGAGAGCCGACTGCCGCTGGACGGGAGGCCGGGCGTACTCACCGGCGTCGCGGCAGACCCTGACGGCTTGCTCACGCGCTTCGATGACACGAGCGGCTACGTTCGCCCCGGAATACCCGTAACGCCGAATCGCGCCGATCGACGGGTAGCACCGCGTCTGCCGGCAGCACAAGGCGTGGCTGCCTCCGATGACGAACTCTCAGAACCGAACCGCGCCCACGGGAGGCCCACGCCGCGCCAGTACATGACGCAGCACGCCTTCGCGCAGCGTCTCGATGCGATGGTCGACTTCCACCACGGTCCGGGGTTCGCTGTCGACCGATGGGTGCACCAGAACCAAAAGCAGAGGCGCCAGCATCCGTGTGTACAGCGCCGCCAACAGCGCGAACAAGGCGAGTTCACCGCGCCATAGCCACACCGCACACACCAGCGCGGCTGCCGCGTGCGCGGCGAACATGCCCGCATCACTGTGCGGATCAACGGTTTGGGAAGCGCCGTGCGCGGCCGCCATCGACGACATTCCGAACCACACGTGCAAGACCGCCTGCATCACCGCAAGCCCACCGCCGATGGCGAAGAAGCCACGCTGACGATCGGCCAGCGCCCACGCCACCGAACTCGTCGCGGCAAACGCCACGATCGAAGCCGACACCGGCACACCGTGCCCCGCCGAGACCCCATGCCCCAGCGCCGACAACAACACCGCGATCCCCGCGAACACGATGGAACGTGCCGCCCGCGCGTTCTGGGGCACAGGCACAGTGTTCATGACGCCGTCCATCATGACACTCACCTGCCGACACTGTCCCGCAGGGCTTCGATCACGGCTTTGCCGCAGGGTGCACAACCGCCGAACCGATCTTCCGAGGGGCGAGCACGATCAGGACCTGCGACGAGCCACTCCCAGACCGAGTGCTGCGAGCAGACCCAGAGCGCCCAGCACAATACCGATGACGCCGAGCCAGCGAGCGGTCATATCGCTCGATGAACTCGAACTCGACGCCGCCGACTGGATGTCACCATGGTTGTCGACGCCACCGGATTGCTTGGCAGCCGACGTCAGCGAAGGAGCCGGACGCTCCGGCTCGGACCCATCGCCGTCCGCCTTCTGGTCCCAGCGCACGACTTGACCATCCGCGTATGTCTGCACCGCAGGGATCGTCACCGTCTCGGCATCCGGCAATCCGTTCGCCAGCACGGAGAACTGCCCGAACTGGCTCGGTCCGATGCCACCGCCGGCATCGGCCGTCCAGGTGATGTCGGTGACGTTCCGCTCAGGGTCCTTCCGCACTACCGCTTTCCATCCCGGTTCAGCTTCGGTATCCGCCGCCGTCACCTCAGGAATCTGCACCGCGACCTCGACCGTGGGACTACCGGTGCCCGATTCGTTCGGCACCCGGAAAACCAGGACCCTCGACCCGCCACGAGACACGTCAGGCCCAGAGACAGTGATGTGCGCGAATGCGGGAGCCGCCGCCACAGTCGCCAGGGAGGCCGCGGCAGCGCCTGCCGACGCGGCACGCACCAACCAAGAACTGTTCATCGTCGAGACCTCTCCTCACGGTGAGAAAACGAACGCAACAGATGCTCGTCGACGACGATATGCCACGACTGAGGCAGAACCGCGCATCTGCTGTCAGCGCCGTCATGGCGAATACTGCGTACCGCGATTTCGGCGTCGTGGAGGGTCCGGCACCCGACCACGACTTCCGGACCTATCGATTGCTCAGTGGGTGTCGTTCCAGAATTGGATACCGGCTGCGATCAACGCCGGGACGCCGACGATGACGGTGCCCGCGACCGCGCCCATGCCCGCCAGCGCGGCGCCGGTGATGAGGCAACCGCCGATCGCCGCCGGAACCGCGAGCAGACCGATCGACACCACACCCCCGGTCGCTCCGCCGACGATGCCACCGGCGACGCAGCCGATGCCGCCGCCGATCGCGCTACCCAGCAGGCTCCCGACAGTCGCGGCAGCCATCATCGACATGCTGAAGTTGCCCAGGGCCGCGTTGTAATTCGGATGAGACAGCGCATCGATCTCCTGGGCCGTCGCCGCGCTGATCGGGCGCGCGTCGGCGGGATCGGTGCTGGGGGTCAGCGTGACCGTATCGCCTTCGAGCTGCGCGGCGATCGGCATCGCGCTGCCACCGTGGACGTAGGTCAGCGGAAGAGTCGCGACGGACGTTCCGCTCCGATCGATGAACTGCAGATGGTCATCGCTGACGGCGAGCGCCCCGGCATCCATGGTGAGCACAACCGATCGGTCGACCACGTTGGCCTGGAAATGGACATCCGGAGTCTCCTGCGTGGGATCCGCCGTCGCGGTTCCCGCCGAGATACACAAAGCCGAGATAGCCATGGCGGCTACCGCAGCGCCCCTTCGAAACATCACTGTCGTCTCAACTCCCGATTTCGTTGTGGCAGCGTGGGTTCGCAGCCGACAAAAGGTCGGAGAAGCTGTCGAACCAGTTCCTGGTGTGACACACAACACATATCGGTAGGAGTAGGCGATCGCCGAGTCCCGCTGTCGCTCGCGCCGACGATCACGGCCCCTACTTCTGAGGCCGGCTCATCACCAGTGCTGCGCTGGCCGTCGGCATCGTCCCTCCGCGTTCGGTGCGAGGTGGTGGAATGCCGCGGCGCTGGACGACTGCGACCCGGCCGACAGCGGCCGAGTCATACAAGTTCCCGCGATCGAATGCGAGGATCGAAGCCCACTCAGGTGGCCGCGGTGAGTAGGGCCGCGGCGGCGGCGCGAGCATGCCCGGCGGCACCGGCCGGACCGTGGATCGCCGCGACGACGGTCGCGCCCTCGACCAGCATGAGCAACTGACGGCCCAGCAAGGCGGGATCCGCTGCTCCGGCGCGGGAGGCGATGCCGGTGAAGAGGTCGAGATAGCGATGCAGATGCCGCGCGGTGATGGCCCGAACCTGGTCGTCGTAGTGCTGGGCCGACGCGTTCACCATGGCGCAGCCGCGAAAGGTCGGTTGTGCATACCACTCGTCGAGCGCGTCGAAAACCGCGGCCAACTGCTCGGCGGGGGCGTCGCCGGCCGACTCCACCGCACTCGCCAGCCAGCCACCCATCTTTGCACTGCGCGACTCCAGCATCGCTTGCACCAGGCCGTCTTTGGTGCCGAAGTGGCGGTACAAGGTCTCCTTGGACACCCCGAGCCGTGCGCACAGTTCGGCTACACCGATTCCGTCGAGGCCGCGCTCGTACAGCAGCGGTTGCGCCGCTTCGAGGATGGCGGCTCGGGTGCGCGCCGGGTCTATCGTCGAGCCTTTGGCCACGGGCATACCTAAATGGTAACGACTGGTTCGATCATCTGCTAGCGTTTCGAGGTCGTACCGATCGGTTCGACCTTGGAAGGGCTGCGTCCATGACCTCGATATGGCAAGCCGCACGCCTCGCGCTCGGCACCGCGTCGGCGTTGGGATTCGCCCGATTCGCATACGGCTTGCTGTTACCCGCCATGCGACAGGACCTCGGCTGGAACCTGGCGGATGCCGGAATGCTCAGCACCGCAAATGGACTGGGCTACCTCGTCGGCGCCGTGGCGACACCCGCGGTGGTTCGGCGCCTGGGCGCGGCAGCCGCGTTCCGCGCCGGGATGACGCTGACCGCAACGGCGTTGACCTCCACCGCTGTCGGCAACGACCACCTCCTCCTGCTCGTGACCAGAGCCGTGGCAGGGGCGGCGGGTGCGGTCGTCTTCATCACCGGCGGAGTCATCGCCTCGCATATCGCCACGCACAGGTCGTCCGGCACGCCGATCGCCGTCTACTTCGCGGGAACCGGGGTCGGCATAGTCCTCAGCGGCACAACCGTGCCGCTGGCGGGGGATCACTGGCGGATCGCGTGGGTCGGCCTGGGTATCGCCGCAAGCCTTGCGACCCTGACGAGTTGGACCGCCACCCGCGTCGACTCACCGGCTCCGAAAGCCGCCGGGCGCGCGCTCTTGCGGCCACTGTGGCCGACGGCGCTCGCGTATCTGCTGTTCGCGAGTGGTTACATCACCTACATCACCTTCCTGTCGGCGTACCTGGTCGATCGCCACGCCTCGACTCTCGAGGTGATGGCGGCCTGGACCGCGATGGGCCTGGCCGTCGTGGCGGCGCCTGTTCTGTGGAGCCGCCCGATCAGCCGCCGGCCAGGAAGAGCGCTGTGTGTCCTGCTCGCGGTCCTGTGCGCCGGCGCGGCATTGGCTCGACTCCTGCGCCACCTGTCCTGCTCGCCTCCACAGTCGTTTACGGGGCAACCTTCATGAGTGTCCCCGCCGCGGTCACGGCCTTGGTCAAGGACAAGACCGCACCGGTCGATTGGACCGCGACGCTGGCGGCCTTCACAACGGTGTTCGCCGTCGGGCAGACCGCAGGACCTTGGATCGCCGAAATTCTCGCGGATCACACATCCACCGACGCCGCACTCGCCTTCACAGCGATCGCCTGCATCGCCGCGCCGGCGAGCGCCGCCATCCCGCCCCCTCGCTCCCCATCCGAGAAGGAGAACGGCAATGACGACTTTCGTCCTGATCCCCGGCATGTGCCACGGCGGCTGGTGCTTCGAGCAGCTCACCGAGCAACTGCGTACGCATGGCCATCGCGTGTTCCCAGTGACCCTCACCGGCGTCGGTGAGCGCGTTCATCTGCGCCACGGGGTGAATCTGGACACTCACATCCAGGACGTCACCGCGGTGCTGGCAGCCGCGAACATCACCGACGCCGTCCTGGTGGGACACAGTTACGGCGGCATGGTGATCACCGGCGCCGCCGATCGCGCTGCGACCCGGGTCGGCTCACTGGTGTACCTCGATGCCGTGGTTCCTGGGCACGGGGACTCTTGTTTCACACTGGTTTCCGACGAAGAGCGGCGTTGGTACCTCGATGTGGTCGATACCGGTGACGCCGTCCGCCCGCTGCCCTTCTTCGATCCGCGAGCCACAGCGCACCCACTCGCGGCGGTTCTCCAACCACTGACGCTCACCGGGGATCTCGGCCATATCCGGCGCAGGGATTACATCTACGCGGCGGGATGGGACACACCCTCCCCCTTCACCGCCACCTACCAGCGATTGCGGGACGATGCCAGGTGGACGACCCACGCGCTCGCCGGCGGGCACAACCTGATGCGTGATGCCCCGGAGGACCTGCTGCGCATTCTGCTCGAGGTCGCCGAATCGCACTGACATCCGGTCCAACGGGGCAGGCTCCGCATGCCATCGTGCGGCCAGGCCGCCCCGAATCGGTCCCCGACCTCATTCGAGACGCTGTCCGACACGCGGGACGCTCAGATAGCGGTCGCCCATCCGTGTACGGATGCGCTCGGCGACGGCATCGAGCAGGGGCTCCCTGGTTGTGCTGGCGAATTCCGAGGTCGTTCGTCAACGAATTCCGACACCGCGTCGGGTCTGTGCGAGGTGGGCCATGACGGTGAATTTCGACGTCACAGGCGCATGGTCACGGGCTGTCTGAGAGCGCGGGAGCCATGATCTGAACTCCGATCATGCTTGGTGATCCTGGAGCCCTATGTTCGTGCTGTTCGGCCTTCGCTACCAGCTGATGAGGGACGCGCAAGTGCCGTTGCCTCCTCGAACGCCGGAAAGCCTCAGTCGCCGGGCCCAGTACTGCGTTGAAGCGCACGGATGCGGCTTCCCTGCCGGGACCTCTACCCCTATCGGGACGTGTGGTTCCAGCATGGGATACCCGCGGCGGAGATCGACCGGGCCGTGGCCTTTCAAGAAGTGTGGGGTGGCATCGCCCTGCCTCCGGCCCCCGTGTACGAGGGCGGCCCGCGTTTTCTCGAAGCCGACGTCCCCAAGGCACGGCCGCGGACGGGTGGCGCTTTCCAGCCGGAGACTGCCGCGTACCCACCGCGGTGAAGCCGTCGGCTACACCGCCTCCCGCTGCCAGCCCCCCATCCCGAGATGTCTTCGGTTCTCGGAGGCCGGCTGACAGGATTTGAATGTTCAAGTCTCTTCAACCGGTCCCGGTAGAGCGCATCCTGCCTTGTTGTCAAGGCGGTACTTCGCAGGAGTCGTATGCAGAGGCGGGGACTCTGCGTAGTTCCGGGAACGGCTCGCCCGCGTGGGTCGGGGTGTTTACTGGAGGGGGCAGTTCGGTTCGTCCACCCTTCGATGGCGGTTGGTGGTGCGTATGCCGGTATGGCGACTTCGCGAGTTTCGCGATGAGGATCTGGATCAAATGATCCGGATTTGGGAGCAAAGCCGCGTGGGCACTGCGGAGGAGCCGGTGTTCGCGTTGGCGGAAGTGCTGGCGGCCGTGCGGGCGGGGCAGCCCGCGGTGGTGGCCGAGGTCGGCGGTGAGATGGTGGGGATGTCGGTCGCGCAGATTCAAGGCGAGCGTGCGTGGGTGTTGCTGGTGGCGCTGGGTGCGCAATGGCGTCGGCGGGGTATCGGTAGTGCGTTGCTGACCGAGCTGGAGAGGCGGCTGCGCTCGAACGGGGTACGGCGAATCTGCACGCTCGTACCCGAGGGCGCCACGGGGTCTGTCGCGTTCGAGAATTCCGGCTATGTGCGCAGGACCGGGTTGATCTTCTACGAACTGCTGGAACCGCTGCCTCCGGCGCAGTCCAGTTTGCTGACCGAGTTGGGCGGTCGACTGCTACCGCCCGGGTTGTGGCAGTCGATGGCGGGCATGGACCGGGAAAAAGAGGTCATTGAACGGCGGATCGTGTTGCCGTTGGCGCACCCGGATGTCGCCGAACGTTATCGGGTTCGTCCGCCCAAGAGCGTGATCTTGTTCGGGCCGCCGGGTACCGGAAAGACCAGTTTCGCGAAAGCAGTCGCTTCTCGGCTGGGCTGGCCGTTCGTGGAGTTGTTCCCGTCTCGGCTGGCTGCGACGGCCAGGGGTGGTCTGGCAGCCTCTCTGCGTGAGGTGTTCGCGGAGTTGGCCGAACTCGATGAACTGTTGTTGTTCATCGATGAGGTCGAGGAGATCGCCGGTGTGCGTGCGGGGACGGCGACCAGCCCGGCACACGGAGTGACGAACGAGCTGCTCAAACTGATTCCGGTTTTCCGTGAGGACTACAACCGGTTGCTGATCTGCGCAACCAACTCGGTACGGTCCCTGGATTCAGCGTTCCTGCGGCCGGGCCGCTTCGACTATGTGATACCAGTTGGGCCGCCTGACGAGCCAGCGCGCAAAGCGATCTGGCGGCGTTACCTGGGCCCGGCAGCCGAAACCATCGACCTCGAACGCCTGGTCCGCGCCACGGTCCACTTCACCCCTGCGGACATCGAGTACGCGGCCCGCGCCGGCGCACAGTCGGCGTTCGAACGCGCGGTATGCGAGGAGACGAGCGAACCCGCCGACCTCGAGGACTATCTGGCCGCAGTCGCCAACACTCGTCTGACGCTGACACCGGAGATCCTGACAGCTTTCGAGCAGGATCAGGCGGACTACACCCGACTGTGAGATCCGATCGCCCGAACGTGCGTAGGCTGATGATCATCGATCTCACCCCGGCCTATCCGCTGGCGCTGCTGTGGTCGGCGGGGAACGGCATCCGGTTCCGCGCCATTTGATCGAGCATGTCGTGGAGAACTACAACCGGGACACCGCCACCGGCTGCTGGGTTCCGGAACCCGATCAGGAGCTGTTCGGCGTGCCCGGTGCGGTGGCCGGCCGGTAGTGTCGGCCCGTGCCCCGTCCTGCGGTACAGGTGTCCGCGAATACGCGCGAGATCGGTGACGCGGTGGGGCTGCGGTCGGCATCGTCGGTGTCCGAGCATCTGAAGAGCTCGCAGGAGCGGGGCTTTCCGCGCCGCAGCCGGACGGTGTCGCGTCCTATCGATGTGCGGATTTTCGTGCGGGCTCCGGTGCGGCGGGAGACAGCGGAAGATTCGGTGGCGGTGCCGGTGGTTGGCGATATCGCGGCGGGCGCCGCGATCCTGGCCGAGGAGCATGCCGACGACATGATGACGTTGCCGCGCGAGCTCCTCGCACGCGGCACCGTGTTCGGATTGCGGGCGCGCGGTGATTCGATGATCGACGCCGAGCGGTATCGGGCCGTTGCGACCCGATACGACAAGACCGCGGTCTCCTACCGAGGCATGCTCGACCTGGCCACCCTGCTCATATGGCTTTGAGGACGAGCCCTAGCTCTGTCGAAGTCCGGCCAGCACAATGCGCACTTGGGATCTGGCGACCGAATCGAGTTCGTCTCTACCCACCACCGGGGATTTCTCTCGCGTGCGAGTCGATTTCCACCCGCACCGCGACACCGCCGTCCCACACGCACACCACGTATTCGGCGTCCACGATGCCACCGAAGTTGTCGGCTTCGAACTGCCGATAGCCTTGGGTGCCGATTCCGGTGAACTCCCCGGACGTCACCACCGATCGGTCATCGGCGAGGTCGGCGGTGCTGCGTTTCCAATGGTCGTACGTGCTCGAATCCGAACCGTCCATGACGTCGGCCCGGACGCTGAGCGTCGCGGTGTTCATGGGAAAGGTGTCGTTGGTCGAATTCCCATAGAAGGCATTGCAACTCAGGACGCCGAAGTTGCCGGACGACGGAGTTTCCTCTCGCAGCCGCAATTCGGCGAAATACCGAGCACCGCACGATGGCGAGACCAGCACCGCACATGACCGGCGCCGACGGCACGTCCTCGAGCGTCGCGATCCTCGGACTGGCAGCCTTCGCCGCCGGCCGAGACGATCCGGCGGAGTCACTGACTCACTTCCCGAGGAACTTCCAACACCGGCAAGGCGGGACAGGACGAACCCACGTCGGGGAACTCTAACGGTGGCCGCACGAGCGGATGCTCCACTCGGCTGCTTCGTGGCGTTCGCGCCAGAAGTCGGCGTAGCGGCCGCCGGCTCGCAAAAGCGTGTCGTGGTCGCCGGTCTCGGCCAGTCGTCCGTCGTCGAGGAAGAGGATCTGGTGGGCGTACCGGATCGTCGCGATCTTGTGGGCGACGACGACGACGGTTCGTCCTGCTGTCACGAGCTCGCTGATCCCCGCGCTGATCGCGGCCTCGTTCTGTGGGTCGAGCGCGGCGGTGGCTTCATCGAGGAGCACGATGGGCGCGTTTTTGAGCAGGGCGCGAGCGATCGCCACGCGCTGGCGTTCCCCGCCGGACAGCGCGACACCGCCTTCTCCGGTGCGGGCTTGCCACCCTCCGGGGAGGCGGTCGATGATGTCATCGAGTCTCGCGGCGGCCGCGGCGTGGTGGAGTTGCGCCTCGGTGGTGTCCGGGGCGGCGATGCGCAGGTTGTCCTCGATGGTGCCGTCGAACAGGTAGGTGTCCTGGAAGACGATCGCCAGGGTGTGCATCAGGTCGGGAGTGGGGATGTCACGCAGGTCGATCCCGCCGATCCGGATGGAACCGGAATCGACATCCCAGAAGCGGGCGATGAGTCTGAGCAAAGTGGTCTTGCCCGATCCCGATGGTCCAACGATCGCGGTCATGCCTCCGGAGGGGATCGTGACGGTGACGTCGTCGATGACACGGGTGTCGTTGTAGCCGAAGCTCACTTGGTTCAACGTGATGTCGTAGTCAGCGGGAACCCGACCGTTCGCGGGTTCGGCAAGAGGCGGCGTGTTCAGGATGGCGCCGACCCGTTCGAGGGCTACGTCTGCGACGTGGATCGCACCGGAGAGGTTGGCGATCGCCGCGAGCGGTTCGATGAAGCGGGCGGCGAGCACGAGCAGCGCGATGGTTTCGGGCACCGCGAGTTCGCCCCGAGTGGCGAGCCAGGCTCCGGTAACCACGACGAAGGTGAATCCGATCTGGACGATCGCGACGTAGGCGTATTGCGGCAGTGCGTGGCGGGCGAGTGCGTGACGGAACGCGTGCCGTTGCTCGTCGAGAGCACGCTCCATCGGTGCGAAGCCAGCACCGGCTCGTCCGGTGGCCCGCAGCACCGGCTGTGCTTGGGCGAACTCGATCGCGCGGGCGGCGGCTTCCTCGGAAGCCTCGTCCATGCGGTGCTGAGTGTCGCGGATGATCGGCGCCGACCAGCGCATCACGAATACCGCAGCGGGTACCGCCACCAGGAAGGCCAGGCCGATCCGCCAATCCACGAAAGAAACGCCGACGACGACCGTGGCCGGAGTGGCGATCGCCGCGATCCGCTCAGGCCACACATGGGAGACGATGCTTGCCGCCGAGGGGGTGTTCTGAGCGACGACGCGCGCGATGCGCCCCGGTGTCTGGTTCACATACCAGCCCAGCGGGAGTCGCCCCAGGCGATCGCCAAGGCTGTGTTGGATATCGCGCATAACCTGGTTGGCGGTCGGGTAGCCGACCGCGTGACCCCACCACACGCTCGCAAGGTAGGCAATCCCGGCGACGGCGATAGCGAACAACCACCAGAGCGCATCCGCGATGCGGAGCGGGTCGGACAACAACTCGCGCAGCAGGGGCAGCAACATCACGAGCACGACGCCTTGCAGGACACCGGAGAGCGCGTAGCGCAGGGCGAGCGCGTTGATCCGGCCACGCTGCGGCCAAATCTGGAGGATACGGCGGATCATCGAGGCTCGTCCTTCCCGTGCGGGGTCGTGTCGTGGGAGGTCAGGTTTTGTGCCGTCCACATGGCCCGATAGCGGCCACCGGCGAAAAGCAGTTCGTCGTGGGTGCCGCGTTCGACCACTCGGCCTGCGTCGAGGACGACGATCTGATCGGCGTGCTGAATCGTGTACAACCGATGCGCAACCACGACCACCGTGCGTCCGCGGGCCAGTTCGCCGAGGGCCTGCTGGACGGCGCGTTCGTTCTCGGGATCGACATACGCGGTCGCCTCGTCCAGCAGCACGATCGGTGCGTCTTGGAGGATGGCGCGGGCTATGGTGATCCGCTGCCGTTGCCCACCGGAGAGCACGCCGCCGCGACCGGCGATCACCGTGTCGTATCCCTCAGGCAGTGCCGAAATGGTCTCGTGCATCCTTGCCGCACGCGCAGCTGCCTCGACCTGGGCATCGCTGGCATCGGGACGCCCGAGGCGGATGTTCTCCCGGATCGTGTCGCGCACCAGCACGACATCCTGGAACACGATCGCGACGGAGGACAACAGCTCTTCCTGCCTTATGTTGCGCACATCGATACCGCCGATGGTGACCGATCCAGCGTCGACGTCGAAGAATCTTGGAATGAGCCGGCTGATGGTGGTCTTGCCGGAACCGGATGGTCCGACGACAGCGGTGACGGTGCCTTGGCGGCAGACGAGGTCCACCGCGTGCAGCACGGGCTCCGCGGCGGTGTAGCCGAAGGTCACCGCATCGAATCGGATGTCGTAGGTCCTAGGGGAATGGAATGCGTCGGACTCGGGAAGCGCAGGCTGGTCGAGCACGCCGCGCAGGTGCTCTGCGGCGACACGCGCCTTGCGGAGTTGCTGGGTCCCCTGGGCGATCGTCATGTACGGTGCGGGCAAGCTGACACCGACGAGCAAGAAGGGCAGCAGCTCCACCGGGTCGAGCCAGTCGGCCGCCACGAATCCCGTCCCGGCTCCCGCCACGACCAACAGGACCGAGGCGGGCGAAAGCAGTAGGAGCGTGGCGAACATCGCGCGACCGGCCTCCGCGGTCCACGCGGCGAGGGTGTCACAGAACTGGTCGATGACTTCGGACAGACGGCGATAGGTCGCCCCCGCACCGCCGTAGGCTTTCACGACCTGGATGCCGTCGACGTACTCGATGGTCGCGTTGTTCAACGAGACCTGGGCGGCGGTGAGCTCGGCCATCCGTGCGGGCATGGTCCGGTGAGCAGCTCGCATGGCGACGGACGCCAGAGGTAGCACCGCCAGGGTGACCAGGGTCATACGCCAGTCTGTCGCCGTGAGATAGACGATTGCGGCGATCGGAAGCCCGATCGCGCTGGCAATGTCGAGGACCGCATGGGCGACCATGTGGTGCATGTCCTCGATGTCGTCCTCCATCGCCTTCTTCAATTCGCCCGAACCACGGCCGGTGAACCAACCCAGTGGAAGCACGGCGGCGTGCCGTGCCAGCCGGGCGCGAAGCGAGCGCTGCAAGTCGGCATCGGCGTAGTGGGTCAGCAGATTCGCCACAATCATCAGCAGCAGGCGCCCGGCAGCGCCGACGACACCGGCTCCCACCCATGACCACACGACGTCGGTCCGGTGCCCAGTCAGCAACTCGTGACCTATTTCGGCCACGGCCACGTACGGGAGTAAGCCGAGCATCGAGCTGACAAACGCCAGACCCGCCGCCGTATACAGGCGTCCGCGAACCGGGTGCAGCAGCCCGCCGACCGCCCATCGGGGAGGCCGATCGGGCTCGCGGACCTTGCTGTCCGACACATCCGATTCTTCAACCAGTAAAGTCATATATTCACTCCAAATCGACCGACCGTCAGTCAATCATCGACTATGTGGCACGATGGGTCAACAGGCACGCGACCAGGAGGCAGTGAGTGGCCCGGACCAAACCAGCGGAGCAACGGCGCTCCGAACTTCTCGACGCCGCAGAACAACTGCTTGCACAGAAGGGCATCGTCGCGGTAACAGTCGAGGACATCACCCAGGCGGCCGGAGTCTCGAAAGGCACCTTCTACTCGTACTTCCGAGCCCGCGAGGACGTCCTCGCCGCACTGCGCGCTCGGTACATCGATACCTTGCTCGACGCCCAGAACGAGGCGATGTCGCGGCTGCACCCCGACGACTGGGCCGGTCGCATCGAGACCTGGCTTGTCGCCGGGATCCGTATCTACCTGCACGATCCAGACAAGCACAACACCTTGTTCCACCTGCCGCACGGATCGACCGGCAGCGACGGCGGTGGCGGCGGTGGCGAGGAGATCGGGTATCGACACGTCGAGGAACTGAAGTCACTCCTGCGAGCCGGGCGCGACGCCGGAGCGTTACGCGTGGTGGATCCCGAGTCCACGGCCGTGCTGCTGTACGGCTCGATCCACCACGGCGCCGACTACCTCTTCCACGCCGCCGATCCAGCGCTCACCGAGCGGGTAATCGTCGAGCTGCGCCGCTGGTGCCGCTCATTCATCGCCCCGGAGCCCTAGACCGCCGGCATAGCGGGAATCATTCTCATCTGACAAGGTGAAATTGACTGACGGTCAGTCAGTTACATTGTGTGAGGAATTTGGTGAGTGCCCACTTGTCGAGCAGCCTGGACCACTACCCCACCGCGCGCCGACCGCGCCGCTACTCGCTCATGTCAGCCTGTACCTGTTCAGCGACATCGCCTTCGCGTTCCTGTTCGGGGCGCTCACGACGATTCTGCTGAGTCTCGGCCACCTCGGGCTGTGGTTGCGGCGGTGCCACTACTCGGCGTGGTCTACGTCCTGCGGTTCATCGCCGGTCCGATCATCGACCGGGACCGTCCCTCGGGAAAGGGGCCATACCGCAGGTGGCTGTGGACGACTCGAGCAGGCTTGGCCGCATCCCTCGCCGCGTTGTCTCTGATCGAGCCCGCACATGACCTTCCGCTCCTGGTCGCCGGGGTCACGATCCTGCTCGTCTTCGCGGCATTGAACGACACTGCCACGAACGGGCTCGCAGTCCGCATTCTGGAACCCTCCGAACGAGGGCTGGGCAACGGCATCCAGGTCGCGTGCGCCACAGCGTCGATCGTCCTCGGCACCGGCGGTGCGCTGCTTCTCTACGACCTCTGGGGATGGCGCGCGACTCTGCTGCTCCTCGCGGCATTCTTCATCCTCCCAGCCGCCATGCTGATCGGATTCCAGGAACCTACCGGCACGACCCCATCCGCGATCCAGTGGTCGCGGATACACACCTTCTTCACCTCGACGACACGACGCACCTTCGCGCTGACCGTCGCACCCCTGTTGGCCTCCGGCGTCTATCTCGTCACCGCGGTCCAAGGCGCACTGCTGCTGGATCGCGGATGGGGCTTGAGTGACATCGCCGCACTCCAAGGCGCTTACGCGCCGCTGGGCGGCGTGCTCGCCGGCTTGACGGCCGGCGCGGCAATCTCCCGGTGGGGACGGAGTCGTCCGCTCCTCGGGATCGGCGGCGCAACGATGCTGTCCGTCGCGGCGGTGCTCCCCTCGCAATCGGAGACACGCCGCCGAGTTCGCCGCGATCACGACACTCATGGCGCAGATCAGTTACGCGGCGATCTCGACCTGGACCAGCACCATCAGCATGGACAACAGCCGCACGGACTCATCGGATCCGGCCTTGCCGCGATCGACGGGGTTTGCGGCCGGTCAGCGAGTCCCTTTTCGCCCGCACACTCGCCGAGTCCACGATCGCGATGCCCAGCCCGGCTCACCGGCTTGGTCGTGCAGCGCCAGGCATTACCGTGTCGAACAGCCGCCGGTCTCCTCGGTCGTGTCGAGGGCCGCCGACACCGCCGACGTCGGGGACGGCCCAGTCCCGCTCGTAGGCATCTTGTCGAGGTGGCTGTAGATGGTGGCGCGGGAGACCGGGGACCCGGTGCGGGAACGGTCATCCGTCGCTCGAACTCGGCAATTCACTGATGCACGTGCGCGCGCTGTCCGTCGCGGTCGAAGACCATGATCAGCTCGGCCGGACCGGACGGGGCCGTGAACGCGTGCGGGACCATCGTCGCGAACTCCGCCGCCTCGCCCGCCTCGACGTCGATCTGCCGCTCACCCAGCCACAGTCGCACGCGCCCCTCGAGCACGAGGAACCAGTCGTGGCCTGGGTGCACCCGTTGGCTGGGCGGTTCGTCGGACGGCTCGAGACGCATCTTCAACGCGACCGTGCGCCCGTCCGGACGACTCAGCGGCCACGTGGTCCGCGTGCCGCTGCTGTGCGCCACAGGGCGGATGACGATGTCGTCGTCGGTGGGTACCTCGAAGAGCACGTCGAGGCTCACCTGGAGGGCGTTGGCCAGCGGCACGAGCACGTCGAGACTCAGCGTGCGCTTGCCGGTCTCGACGCGGCTGATGGTCGACGCGCTGAGGTTGGTGCGCTCGGCCAACTCGTCGAGGGAGTACCCCAGGGTGGTGCGCATGCTGCGCAGGCGCGACCGCGCCAATGCCTCGACGTCTGAGACTCCGCTCATGCCTTCATCCTGGCACGCCTTGCGAATTATGCAAGAGCCTTTGCTGAGAAGGCCAGGCCTCGTACCGTCGGACTCATGAGCGAGCACCCCGCGCAGAGCCAGCACTCAGCCCATTCCGAGCACGCCCGGCACCCCACCCTGCAGCGTCACTGCGACGTCGCCGTGATCGGCGGCTCGGCTGCCGGTCTTGCCGCCGCCCTGCAGCTCTCCCGCCAGCGGCGCAGCGTCGTCGTGGTCGACGACGGCACCCCGCGCAATGCCCCGGCCGCGCACATGCACGGTTACCTGGGGCACGAGGGGGTCGCGCCCGGCGAGTTGATGGCAGTCGGGCGCGAGGAGGTGCGCAGCTACGGCGGAGAGGTGCTCTCCGGCCGGGTCGTGGGCGTGCACCGTCGCGACGACGGCACGTTCCGACTCGACCTCACCGGCGAGCACGCGCTGGTAGCCCGGCGTGTCCTCGCCGCGACCGGCCTCTCCGACGAACTCCCCGCGATCGACGGCCTTGCGGAGCAGTGGGGACGCGGCGTGGTCCACTGCCCGTTCTGCCACGGCTTCGAGGTGCGTGACCAGCGCCTGGTGCAGATCGTGACCCACCCCCTGAGTCTCCACCCCACCACCCTGTTCCGGCATCTGACGGACCGGCTGACCGTCGTGCTGCACGACCCTGCCGGGATCGACGAGGCAGTCGTCGAGGGTCTCGCCTCCTCTGGCGTGGTCATCGAGCGCAGCGCTGCCCGCCGCGTCGTCACCGCGCCGGACGGCGAGGTATGCGGGGTCGAACTCGACGACGGCCGCGTCCTCGAGGCCGACGCCGTGGTGGTCGGATCGCGGTTTCACGCCCGCGCTGGCGTACTGGCCGGGGTCGGGCTCACTACCACCCCGCACCCGACCGGCGCCGGCGATGCCGTCCCGGTCGACCCGCGCGGCGAGACCGCCGTGCCTGGGATCTACGCGGCCGGTAACATCACCGACCCGAGCCTGCAGGTGCTTCCGTCGGCCGCCCAGGGCAGCCAGGTCGGCGCCATGATCGCCTTCAGTCTCGCCGAGGAGGATCTGCGCGCAGTCCGGCGCTCGGGCGAGGAGGCCGACTGGGACCACCGCTACGCGGGCCCCGACCGAGCGTGGAGCGTCAACCCCAACGGCACGCTCGTCCACGAGGTCACCGACCTGCCCCCCGGACGGGCGCTCGACGTCGGCACCGGCGAGGGCGCCGATGCCCTCTGGCTGGCCGAGCGCGGCTGGAAGGTGACCGCCACCGACATCTCCGGCAACGCGCTCGCCCGGCTGCGCGCCGAGGCCGAGCGCCGCGGGCTCGGCGTCGACCTCGTGCGCGGCGACGCCAACGATCCCGCGCCCTTCGGCACCGAGACCTTCGACCTGGTCTCCCTGCAGTACGGCTCGTTCAAGCGCACGCCCGACCAGCGCGGTCTGCGCAGCCTGCTCGACGCCGTCGCCCCCGGCGGCACGCTCCTGGCCGTGCACCACGACCTCGGCCCCCTGCGTGAGCCGGTGGACGTGGCGATCCAGACCCGGATGTACGACCCGGAGGCATACGTCGGCATCGACGAGATCGCCGCCGCACTCACCGCCGACCCCGACACCTGGCACATCGCGATCCACGAGACCCGGCCGCGGCCACCCGGCGCGGCCAGCACCCACCACGTCGACGACGTCGTGCTGCGCGCGACTCGACGAGCCGTCTGATCACCTCCGGTACGGCGCCGCCCTGCTGGCGCCGCACCAGATCGACCGCACGCAGCGAGTCACGGGGGTGCCCGACACCCACATTGTCCGCAAGCCCGGCGGCCTGGTCGTTGACCATGTTCAACCAGGTGCGGCATCACCCGGCGGAAGTCCGTCGATAATGGATCGGCGGCGGTGCGGAACTGGATTTGCCTGCGCGGATCTGAGATCTCGCTCCCCGCGCGGCTCGCAGGTCTTCGAGTCGTGGAGCAGGCTGATGTCGGCTTCTTAGGTCCCTGCCCTGTAGTGCGCCCGCGGAGCTTCCCGGGCGAGGAACAGCATGCCGATATAGGTGGCATAGCCGGAGACGAGCACGGTTGCGCGCGCGTTGCGGTGACAGCCCGAGTTGATGGTGGGCGGCCGTGATCAGCGCCAGCCGCGCCTCGGTGACCCGGTGCACGGCCGCGCGTAGCGTCGGTCCGCGCAGCCCGCAGTCGCCGCGTCGCACGGCGCTCCGGATACACTGGATGCGCGCCGCGGCGGTAGCTTTCCTGTTGGCGGGCGGCGCGCATGCCCGCAGTCCCGGCATGGAACCGCACCTCGTGGCGGTGGGTCTTCGACCTCTGTGCGGCAGTCGTGCGTGTGCCCGAACCCGTTTCCGGCACACCCGCGCGCATGTCGCCCCTCTGCCAGCCAGAGGTAGCGGTGCCGCGAACCCGGATACGCGTCCATCAGCCGACCGGCGACCTCGATACCCAGCGTGCCGCGAGCATCCCGCGGCGCTCACATCGACCTGCCGCCTCACAGAGGACGAACCCTGCACCTGTCCGCACTTGCGTGGACCTTCGGCCGCGGGGAAAGGACGCCACCGCGATGGTCATGAAACGCTCTACTGAATCAGGGGCCATCGATAGCCCGGAACCAAGTGCAGCAGCGATTTTCGAGATCACTCGCAGCGATATCCGGCCCGCTACGAAACAGTCCGCGACGAAAACGCTCGCATTCTCAGTGTCCTGCCCGACGATCACGACCAGGACGCCGGTATCGAGGTGACAGCCGACAGCGCGGAGGCGGTGACCCAGTTCATGATCGCACTGGCCCACGCATCCGGGCATGAACTACGACACCACCGATGACGCAGGGTGATCACCCTGACGAAGTAGCGTTGGCCTCGTCACGACCAGCGTTTCCAGCTTCCACGGCAAAGTCGCGGCACACTATCGGGGTGTTGCGACTGCGAATGCTAGCTCCGAGCGAGATGACCGATGACGTGATCCGAATCCTCGAGCATGACGATGCCGTCAGTGGCCTGGCGGTGATGCGCGGCGCGGCACTGCGCCCCAAGGGTGACATGCTGGTGGCCGAGGTGGCGCGCGAGGCAGCCAATGACGTGATCCAACGCTTGCGTGCGATCGGCCTACATCGGGTGGGCACTATCGAGGTCGAGTCGGTGCAGACCTGGCTGTCTCGCAGCGGATTCGATTGCGAGGTGCGCGCCCCTGGCAGCAGTGCGGACGCGGTGGTATGGGCTGATGTGGCCCAGCGCTCGTATGAGGAAACCGAACTGAATTGGACCTATCTCAGTTTCATGACCTTAGCCACCGTGATCGCCGCGATCGCGATCGTGTTGGATAGTCAGATCCTGGTAATCGGGGCGATGGTCCTGGGGCCGGAATTCGGAGCCATCGCCGCACTCGGAGTCGCGCTGGTACGTCGCCGATTCGCCTTGCTCGGACTCGCTGTCCGCACACTGCTGCTCGGCTTCGCCACCGCGATCGCGATCACCTTCACCCTCGCGTTGCTCGGGAGGGGACTGGGTTGGATCACCCTGGAAGACGTCACCGGCCCGCGCCCTGGAACAGCCTTCATCTACACACCCGACAAGTGGTCGTTCATCGTCGCGGTCGTCGCTGCCGCCGCAGGGGTGCTAGCGCTGACCTCCGCCAAGGCAGGAGGGCTGGCCGGCGTCTTCATCTCTGTCACCACGGTGCCGGCCGCAGGCAATATTGCACTCGGCGCTGCTTTCGGTGTCGGGTCGGCGGTATGGGGCAGCGCACTGCAACTGGTGGTGAACCTGTCCGGAATGGCACTCGCGGGTTGGGTAACTGTGGCAGTGCAGCAGGCGGTGTGGTCGCGAGTATCGGTGCGGCGAGCCAAAGCGATGAGCGCGCCGCGCCGGATGCTGTAGACAGCCATGTGGTCGGCCCCGTAGAGACCGGGAAACAACGGAGCCGCTGCGCATGTAAGCCTACTGTCCTGACCGATGTGAGTACCCAGGCAAAGATCCTCCACGACGAGATTTTCGGCCCGTGGTGTGCATCTATCGAGTTCCGCGATCTCGACGAGGCCATCCATATCGCCAATAACTCGGGGCTGTCGCCGCCGATAGATGGCTCAGCCGAGGAGGCGCTCGAAGAAGTTGACGACAGCGCTGACTACGTTGCCGAACCAACCAAGCACCTTACCGGCCCAATAAAGGAAGTCCTTGACAGTGTTGGTAATGAAGTTGATGATCTTCATCCATGCTTGCGGACCAAGGAGGAAGTCACTCACTTCATTGAATATGTCGAGGATAGCTGTCTGCTCGTCCGGGTGGGCATGGCCGTAATCTTTAAGCTTCTCTTTTGTTACGTTCTGAGTCTTGGTGAAATCTTCGATGTTTTTGTTGGCCCGTTCGTCCATGAGCCTATCGAATTCATCTTGGTCGATTTCCCCGTCTTTCGCCTTAGCCGTCTTGCTTTCCACATAGGCTGAGTCGTCGTCCATGGCCGACAGATTGGGGTCCTGGTTATACTTCCTGATGATATCCTTCACGTCCTGAGAAACTTCCAACTGGTGCGGGTGATCAGCCAGTCCGTCAGGGAGTTGAAACTTCGCTCTCGCCTGCTCGGGGAGGCGATGCCCATTGCGAAGTCCCCTCGCTCGAACCAGGTAATGGGCATGCATGGCGTCCATGTAGGCGTCGAAATCCTCGGTGGTCAGAGTGGACGGGCCACGGCCACCACCAGAAATGTCCGGGCGAGGAGTAGAGGTAGGAGTAGGCATGGCATCTCTTCCTTTCGCGTGCTGTCCGGAGCGGTTGTTCCTACACTGCTTTCCCGCGTGCCAATGCATATTCTTCCGAAATGGGATGTTGGTTTTGTCATCGTGACGGACAGGCCGGATGAATTCGGCATCACCGGGTGAGAATCCAGCTCCATCGGGAATTCTGGTTACTCGCCGCCATCAAGGCGGCCGTGTTCCGGTACATGGCGATCTGGCATTTGCCATCGTTCATCTGGGCCATGGTCTCGTCCTCACTGTGTGAGCACACCCCCACCGAGCGTCGAACCTTCGGTGACGCTGCGCTGATCTCGTAGTCGTCGTCCAAGGCGAATCTCCAAGATCAAGTACACCAGGCCCACGACCAGACCGCAGCCGATTCCCCACAACCCAACAACTCCGCGCAGCCTGCACCGGCTCATGCCGGTCTGGGGTACCCCTCAGACCGGCCGCCGTTCGGAAAACGATCGGTTCCTCGACATCCCTCGGTTTTCATCCGTAAATCTCGGCCGGCATCGGGTCGGCGGTTGTGAGCGGCCGTGCCAGGTCGGCGACACGGAACCCCAGCCGATCAGTCAGGGCGCCGAACTCGATCCGGATGTTGCCGACGGTCTCGACGAACTGATCGTGCCGCCAAGGCGCGGCTTGGCCGAAGCTGGCCCGAACCGGCTTCACCCCCCGGGGGTTGCCAGCCGGGTCCGGGCGACCATGGCGGCCGCGGCGCCCGCGAATTCTATATGCGCTTATCGCCTTGGTCGCGGCGATCGAGGTTGTGGCGGAATAAGCCTTGCCCAGAAGTCGCGGCGCACCGCGTCCCATAAATTCGTCATTTCTGGAAAAAGTTCACGTGCTTGCACGAGATCTGGGTAGGTGTCGGGGCCGAAGGAGACGATCGGCGCTGTGTCGCACGTTTTATGCACCGCGAGAATCGAAATAAAATGGTCCTGCAGCAAGCGCCACGTGACGCCAAGGCCCTCTGCCTCGGTTCGACGGACGTCATTCATCTCCGGCCCCCATTCGGCTGACGGCGGCGCTCCGCGGCGATGTCGAATACTGTCAAAGCCGACCTCCTGCTCGTCAAGATCTGTCGAGCATCACAGATCCGGCACCACTCGGCATGGGTGGAAACACCCACTCGATTACCCATTTGCGCTGTTCGCGGGCGCCTGAAACGTCATGTGCCCCGCAACGACAACCCCGTCCGGCACCGACCTCGTTGGTGAGAAGCCGGGGCAGGGCACCGTGAGTGCCCCCGGCGCGCCCGAACAGCAGGGTTCAGTGCGGACGCGCGATCCATGCGGCGACCTGCGCACGAGAAGAGAAGCCGAGTTTGCAGAGGATGTCCTCGACGTGCCGATCGACCGTTCGAGGCGACACCACGAGGCGCTCGGCGATCCGCCGGTTGCTCAGGCCCTGCGCGAGTAGCTCGGCGACCTGCCGCTCGCGTGCTGTCAGCATGCCCGGTTGCACCGTCGCAGGCTGCGGGGCGCCCGCACTCCGGTCGAGGGCGTAGGCGATCGCCTGGCCGTGATCAAGTCCTTCGCCACCCACCCGTTCCGCATGCACGGTCGCCTCAGGAAGCGCGTCGCTCACAACGCGCTCACACGTCGCGTGCTGTTCGACCATGCCGGGCCCGAACGCTGCGATCGAGGTACCGATTCGCCGCCACATCGTGTGGATCGCTCCTAGTAGTCGGGCCGCATGGCGGTACTCGCCGCGGGCGGCCGCGGTCCAGGCCAGTAGCTCGATCATCAGCGCTGTACCGACATGGTCGTTGAATTCGCGCTGGATCTCGAGGGCAGCGTGAGCCGAAGCCATCGCCTGGTCGTAGTCGTCCCGGACCAGCGGGTCGTAGGCGAGTGCCCAGACCGCGTACGACTTCGTCCACTGCTCGCCGCACCGGTCGGCCAGCTCAATCGCTCGCCGAGCCGTCACGCATGCTCTCGGATCACGCCCGTGCGCATAGACGATCGCGAGTTGGAACAGTGTCATCCGGACCAACTCGTCATCCTCGGAGAAGCTCTCGACCACTCGTTCGAAACCCGTCACGGCAGCGGCGAGATCTCCACGGAAGCCCGCGGCAGTGGCGTGCAGGCTGCTGGCCCAGCCGAGCGCACGGCGGTCTCCGGCTTCTGCGACGAGGGCCGCGCATTCATCGAGCACCGACTCAGCGGCGTCGAGGTCGCCCTGGAGAACCATCACCCATCCCGCTACCCAGAGTGCGGAGATCCGCCCGGCATCCGAGTCCGCGGCAATCCGTAGGGCGCGGTCGATCCAGCGTCGCCCGGAGCCGAGGAATCCATCGGCGCACCAGTGATAGCGCAGTGCCGAGACCAATAGCAGCGCCTCGCGGGAACTCGACGGAGTGCTGGTTGCCCACTCCAACGCCCCTGCGAGATTTCCCCGATCGGCACGCAACAGGGCGAGACCGGTCTCCTGGCCGGGCCCATTCCACTGTCCGGCGATCTGCTCAGCGAACGCGAGATAGTAGTCACGGTGCCGGTCGCGCAGCGTGGAGCCCTCGCCGCGGTCGGTCACCCGCCCATCCATACTCGCGGATCGTCTCCAGCAACCGATAACGCGTCTGATCCTCGGCCGGGACAAGCACGTGCTGGTCCACCCGCCCCGCGAACGCCCCAGACCATGGTCCGCCGGTTCGCACCCACCCGGACCCACCGGTGGTTCGGCCTGCCCGCCGCAGTCGCGGCGCGCGCCCGCGGCATGAGGATGCGCGCGAGTGATCGTGGGATCCACGCTGATCTGCCAGTCGATCACACCGGCCGCATCTGCCACCGCCTGCAGCGAGGTCACGATCGCTGCCCACTCCCCGGCCCGCTGCCACCGCCGGAACAATCCATACACTGCTTGCCAGGACCCGTACTCGCCCGGCACGTCCGCCATGGTGCCCCAACACGGCACCGCCACCAAATCCCGTCGATGAGCTGCCGCTTCGTCCACCTCGGCGGGCGTCCCGCCTTCTTCCAGCAGGGCAGCAACGGCTCCAACCGCGCCCATTGGGCATCAGTCAGGTCCGCGCGCCCGGCGACCGCTACGCTGGCCACGAGGTCTCCGGCTGTTCAGATTTGCTTGGTCGCTAATCCGAAATACCGGAGGCCTCGCCTATTCGCCAAACGGGGGCAACAGTTTCGGTCGAACATGCCGATAGGATGGCACCGTTACACGATGCCACCCCATGACTCACTTCGAGACAGGCCCCTAGCCCTTCTCGAAGCCCAGAGGCTCGGTGATCTTCTCGTTCGATGCCGTCCCCAGGACGGTCATGGTGAACTGTGTCAACAGTCCGCTTTGAGCCCGCGACTGCCACCAATTCTGGGTGCTCGGGTACCGGCGTGGTTGCATGTGGGGGCGCGGCGGACGGGATGGAGGGCGTATGGGATACGACTGCACGTTGCACCTGGTGGACGAGGACGCGATCAGGGAGCAGTTCGTGCCCCGCTTGCTCGGGAGTTCGACCGAGCCGACCGCATTGGATCGAGTGCATCCGAAAGCGGCGGACGTGTGGCGGCAGGTACGCGAGCTGCTGCTCGGGACGGATGGGCACGCGGCGGCGGAGGCCGTGTCGGTGGCAGCGGTCATGTTCAGCGCCTCGATGCTGCCGTACCGCTACGAGCGGGGGCTGGCGCTGAGCCTGGCATTCGAAGCGGGACGGGTGTTTCCGGACGCGGTGTTCGAGCCGAAAGTCGAGTACGCGCCGGACGCGCTGTTCGCCGATGTCGTCGCGGCGCATCCACAGGTACGGGGACGGTTCTCCTCGGGCTGGTTCGGCGGGAACTATACGACGGGGCTCTATGTGCCCGCCGAATATGTCGCCGAGGTGCTGGCCTGGGTGCAGGAGCAGCTCGCGCCGTTGCCCAAGGGTGCCCAGAGGAACTACCGAGGGATCGTGGCGACGCTGCGCGCGGCGGTGGATCGCAAGCTCGGATACTGGGAGGCAACGGATCTCGCGGTGCCCGCGGCGGGTGAGTTCCCCGGCGATCCGGAACTGATGTGGGCGCAGTACCTCGGCAACGACGGCACGACTGCCGCAGCGGTGGAGACGGCACCGGCATCGCCCATCGCGAGTGTGCTCGACGACATTGTTGACGGCTTCCTGATGTCGCACAGCGACGGCAAGTCACCACAGGTGGAACTGTGGGACCTCGAGTCGTGGCCGCCGCGATTAGCGTTGCAGCGCAACGAATTCTGGGTCGCGGCCGCACGGGCCTCCGAGGGCGGATGGCTGGCGTACTCCACCGTCGACACCAAGGCACGCCCGCGCGTGTTCGCGCCGATCCTGGTGGACGGTGACACGGATGCACCGCGGGTACTACCGGCCAAGGGACCGGACGGGGCCGACCTCTACTCCCACGAGTGCTACTTCCTCGGCACGCGCCCCGTGGTGTTGCACGAGGTGAAGAGTCACCTGCTGAGATTCGGCGGCATGCAGCTCGGCGACCCGCTGCCCGGCCCGCTGTGGCTCACGGAATCCGGTGCCTGGGAACAGATTCCGGGCATCACACCGGGCACCGTGGTGAAGAGTTCACTCGGCGACGCCGCCCGCCCGGTCACCGGGGCCGCGCGACTGGCTGACGGTAGCACCGTCCTGATCTGGGACGGCAACGGCTACGAACTCGACCCCGCAGGCACCGGCTGCGTGCGCACCTTCGAGATGGCCGCACAACGCTCCTTCGTCGGCTTCACCTCGGCACCCGCGGGCACCGACGGATTTTTCTACCAGTCCGGCCGCGACCTGCACGAGATCCATCGAGGCGGCACACCAATCCGGCACGCCGAAGCCTGGACCAACGTCATGGACGTCCGCCCGGGACCGGACGACAGCCTCCTCCTCAAATTCGGCAGCAACGACGAAGGAAACGTCGGCGCCCTCTACTTCCCGAACGACCGTACCCACATCCCCCTCCCCCCAGAAATGTTCGGCGACAAATCCAGTTACTCGGCCCTTTACTGGAGCCGATCGTCCAACCGAATAGTCGCCATCGGCGGCGGTTTCGTCGCCGTTGCGGTAGAAACCGTACTGTCACAACCGAGATCGGCGGTACCCGAACTTCCCGACGAGGGGACTGTCGGGTAAACGGCTCTGGTGCATTTCCGGTGGTCGATGCTAGGCGAGCAGGATGTGGTGCCGTAGGAGCGGGAATCCGGCGCGGCCATACATCTGTCGTTTGATCAGTCTGGTTTTCGGAGTGCGGGCGTAACGCTTGACGGTGTTGAGGCCCAGGCCCAGCCGGCGGGCGCAGTCGAGCAGGCCGACGCCTTGATCGAGCAGGTTGTGGACGGCGTGCCAGCGTTCGAGTGTGGTCTTTTCGCGGGTCAGAGTTTGTCGTTTCGGTCCGGCCTTGGCCCAGCATCCGCTGTGGGCGGCGACTGTTCTCTCCTCAGCCTGTTGCCGGACGAAACGGCTCCACGATGACCTGATCGGAGTCGTTGTAGATGATTCGCCCCGGAGCGGTGGAACTCAGCCGGGACCATTCGATGCCGTGGGCATCCAGGCTCGCGAGATATCTGTCCACATGCGCGAGCACACGGGCAGCTGAGGACTTGAACCACGCTTCAGCCCCCGGATGGCGCGCTCGGTCGTAAGGCGACGGATACAGGCGTCCGGGATCGACGAGATTCTGCTCGTACCAGGCGTTTTCACGGCGGCGGAATCGTTCTTGATTCGCAGTTAGGCGCCCCGACCGGGCCAGGCCGTTGACCAGGGCAAAGACCCCCGGGTAACGACCATGCCGGTTCGGCGCTGCCGCCTGAAATCGAACGAAGAGCATCCCCACCTCGCCGGTACCAGGTCCGAAGCGCATCGGAGTCAACCCCTGCAGTCTCTATGTTCGGGCGGGTGTCCCGCGCAGCAACGCGCCAATTCAGCGGTGATGGCGTCGAGGCGCCTGGCATGCTCCGGATCGAAATTCTCGCCCGCAAGTTGTAGCCGGGTGCGGCGCCGGAATGCCGATACCGGGTCGGTGAGCGGTTGATCGAGCAGACGTGCTCACCTGATCCGGTTCGCGCCTCCGTCGTGGCGGTCGGGCCGCCTGTCGGGCTCATGACGATGCGGCGGCCCCGAACCACTTCGGCAGATGGTTCCGCAGATCCTGCTGATCGTCGCCGACCCACGCCACGTGGCCGTCCGGTCGCAGCAGCACCGCCTGCACGTCCAATTCCTCGCTGACGTCGACCACGTGGTCCACCCGATCCGCCCAACCTGCCACCGACAACAAGCCGGACTGGTCGAGCAGCAGCCCGCGGCCGCCGTGCATCAGCTCGTAGAGGCGCCCGCGCTTCAGGCTCACGTCCCGCATCCGCCGCCCGAGCAGGTCATTTCCCTCGCCGAAGTCGTAGCGGACCCCGATCGCGGTGATGATCTCGGTGACGTACCGATTCACCTCTTCGAAGTCCATCAGCGTCGAGAACAGTTCGCGCAGTGCGGTCGCGCCCGGATCGGCCCCCATCAGCGTCATCTGCGCACGGGTGTTCTCCAGCACGCGGGCGCCCACCGGGTGCCGTTCGGCGTGATAGCTGTCCAGCAGTCCCTCCGGCGCCCAGCCGTCGACCTCGGCGGCCAATTTCCAGCCGAGATTGAACGCATCCTGGACGCCGAGGTTGAGTCCCTGGCCGCCGGTCGGCGGGTGGATATGGGCGGCGTCACCGGCCAGCAGGACCCGGCCGACGCGGTAACGCTCGGCCTGCCGGGTGGCGTCGCCGAAGCGGGTCAGCCAGCGCGGCGAGTGCACCCCGAAATCGGTGCCCGCCGTCGCCTTCAGCTGCTGCTTGAATTCCTCGAGGGTCGGAGCGCTCGCACGGTCCGCTGCGACTCCGGCAGCGGGCACGATGACGCGATACAACCCCTCCCCGTCGCCGACACGCACGGCGCCGAACCGCTTCTGCGTCTTGTTGATCTCCGCGACGATGGCGGCGACCACGGCCGGGTCCTCGGTCAACTCCATGACGCCCAGCAGCGTCTCGACCTTGGAGGGCTCGCCGGGGAAACCGACGCCGAGCAGCCTGCGCACCGTGCTGCGACCACCGTCGCAGCCGACGAGGTAGCGCGAGCGCAGACGCGCGCCGTCGGCCAGCTCGACGGTCACGCCGTCCTCGTCCTGGCGCAGCCCGACCACTTCGCAGCCGCGCCGGATCTCGGCGCCGAGTTCACGGGCGCGCTCGTCGAGCAGCCGCTCGGTGACCGGCTGCGGAGTGGCGAGCCCGTACGCGTGAGCCGTGTCCAACCGCTCCGGCCACGGCTTGATGATGCCGCCGAAGAGACCACCGACCTGGAACTTCTCGCTCACCGCGAGGAACCGGTCCAGCAGCCCGCGCTGGTCCATGATCTCGACACTGCGAGCGTGCAAGCCCTGGCCGCGGGACTGCCCGCTCGGTTCGGTTTCCTTCTCCAGCACAAGCGTGTGCACATCGTGCAGCCGCAATTCACTGGCCAGCATCAAGCCGGTCGGCCCGCCACCGGCAACGATCACGTCGACCACTGAAACTCCTTTGCCTCTTCACCGGCAGATTCGCGCGGTTCGGCGGCGTGCACCCGAACTCCGCTTGCCGAGTCCTGTCCCACGGGCGGTCCGACATCCCGCGAGACGCCTCCGTCGCCGAAGCACCCCTACGTTCCGAGAGTCGATTTCCGCAGGTTCTGGCCTCGGCTGGAGATTCTGCAGCACACCCCGGGCCTTGCCGCAAGGCCCCGGGTGCGATATATGGTGAGAGTGGGAGGGAGCGACTTCCTTAGCCCGTCTCAGGTAGTCCACTTCGGACGCATCTCCGCGAAAGCGCATTTTCCTCGCGCACGCCTCCCATTGCCGGGTGTTGCCGGTCGCGACCCGCACCCGACCCGGTGACGCGTCACCTGTCTACCGCGGTCACGGCGAACCGCTACCGCCGCCCATCCCGACCGGCTCGAGAATCCGCAGGTCCAGCCGCGATTTGGTCCACACGGAGGGATCCGATAATCTTGCTGAGCACACCGGTCCGGGTGGCGGAATGGCAGACGCGCTAGCTTGAGGTGCTAGTGCCCTTTATCGGGCGTGGGGGTTCAAGTCCCCCTCCGGACATTCAATGACACGGTTCCGCGGCAAATATGCCGCGGAACCGTGTGTTTTTTGGCCTCAAACCAGGGTCCGGACCCGTTTTCGGGGTCCAGAATGCCGCGTGGTGGTGTCATTGAGCGGCCCGGACACGTTTCCGATGTCGGCTTGGGTAGCGCGAGGGATCCGCCGCTGCCGCGCGTGGGTATGCATCGGTTTCCTACGACAGAACATGTCCGCAACCGATCATGCGCAGCACGATGACCTGCATAAAGGTTGTCAGGGTGGATCTGCCTTGAAGATCGTGACCGTGCTGTGGCAAGCGTCGGACGATGAGCACTTGACAGTGGATGATGGTCACCGCGAGCCGCGAAGTCCTCCTGGTTCGAGTACGGGTGGTCGATCACCCGGTCCAGCGCGGTCGGCGCGGTGCTGTCGGATTACCCGATCATCTACCAGCCGATCACTGGTGCCGTTTCACACGCGCCAGCACATCACCTCGGTTCCAGGAGCACCATGAGTTTCGACGAAGCCCCCCTCACCCCACCCCCGCTCCCCCACTAGCCGCCGGTGCTCAACCCCGGCGCCGGCGATGCGGGCCGTTCACCGGCCGGTCGTCCTCGGTTTCGTGAATACATCGACCAACTGCGTACAAAGGTGCCGCCGACAACGCTGGCGACCTACGAGTCGTCATGGCGGGTGATCAGTCAGGTATGGGGCGACCGGCAACTGAACGAGCTGACCACCGAGGAGATAGAAGCACTGATGGAAGCCCATCAGCTACGTTCCCGCGGGCGCGCCAACTCCCGTGGCGGACATGCGGCGGCAGAGAACCTGCTCTCGGCGATGCGGCGCCTCTACAAGCACGCCGAACGCGACCGGCTCATCGATCCCTCCAGCAACCCCGCTGCGGCAGCGAGACTTCCCGGCCGCCGCGTCGGCAGAAGAGGCGTTCTGACCAGCGAGCAGCTGCGGGACGTTCATCGGATCGCGTCCAGCACCGGTGACGACCCCGAGTTGGGCGAACTGATCGTCATGCTGCACATCCAAACCGCCTGCGATCGGCAAGCGGCCATCGATCTCGCGCTTCACGATCTCGACCACGAAAACTGCCTCGTGCGGCTACGGACTCGGGGCGGTGGGTTTCACTGGCATCCGGTTTCTCCCCGCCTCATGGCCGCATTGGGCAAACATGCCGAACGCCGTGGAGGTGCCAGCAACACCCATCGCGTGTTGCGTAAACGCAATGGGCGCCCGATCTCCCGTAGGCGCTACGACGGGTTGTGGGACCGCGTCCGCGACAACCTACCATGGGCACAGGAATCAGAGGTCACCACCTACTCGATCACCGAGACCGTGCGCGCCCACGTCCGCCAGTTGTTCGGTGAGACAGTCGAGCGGGTCTATGTCGGGCAGCACCACGAAGACACAGCCGTGCTGACCCACCTGCGCGGGGATGTCATCGAAGCACTCATGACGATCACCGGCGAACCCCACCCACTCGCACGGATCAAACGGGCCCATCACACACCCCCTCGGTAGACGAATGCGTCAGACGACGCCGCGAACCAACCTCCCGTGGGATCAAGTCAACTGCGCCGATCCGTGCCCGGCTGGGCACCCACGCGGGCGCGGCGGTGTACGACACCATTGCTCTGGCAAATCGCCGAGCTGGTCGACGCCGCCCCGCACAGCCGCGAGGATCAGCGGCTGCGTTTCGAGGTGTCCTCGATGACCAATTCTCTGTTCAGAGTGGCCGCCGGATTACCGGGAACCAGCGTGGAGCTGGACCGCCAGCAGTACACGATCAAGCGCACCGAGCTGGGCAAGGTACTGGCCCACACGCGCGTTGATCCGGCAGTGCGCCAGCAGATCCGGACCCTCGTCGACGACCGTGCACGCCAGACCGGGGAACTCGGTCGCGGCGCTGCCGCTCGCCGCCAGTAGTGGATGGACAAGACCGCCAACGTTTGTCGCGCACGTGACGACGCGATCGCCCAGCGCCAGGCCGCCGCCGACCGCAGCCCCCGCTCGGGACGCGCCTGCGCCAGCAGGGCCGACCGTGCGGCGCAAGCCGCCTCGCCTAAGTGGTGGGACGCTGCCGGATCCGGCCACCTCGATGGTGGCCTTTGCCCATGTGCTCAATGGGCGACCGATCCGCAGCGCGCGCTCGGAACTCACCGATCTGCTCACCCCCGACACAGAACTCGCCGCCCAGGTCGAGGCGGACCTCGACGAGGCCATAGCGCAGGCGCACGACCGGTACGTCGAGGCCGTGCGCCGAGGCGATCCCGACAGCTATCACCGCCACGGGTTGCAGCGGGTCCTGTGGCAGGTCGCCGACACCGACTCGGCGATCACACTCACCGCCCGCGATCACGCCGAACTCGCTGCGGTGCTGCGGGATCGGATGGTACGCGACGCACTGTTCGCCCTGGCTCTGGGCGAGCACGCCGAACCCGCAGAACGACTGTGGGTGGCGTTGGACCGAGCATTGCCGGGCTCCGGCCGCGCGGATGCGGCGACACTGCTCGCCTACAGCGCCTACGTCCGCAGTGACGGCATCCTCGCGGGTGTCGCCCTGCAGTCCGCTCTGCAAGCCGATCCGACGCACTCGATGGCGATCCTGCTCGAAACCTGCCTGCGCACCGGAGTACGCCCGGAAACCCTCCGACGACTCGCCCACACCGGGAGCGGCATCGCCACCGATCTCGGTGTCGATCTGGGACCGATCCCCCGGTGACCCAGCGCGGCCCATCCACAACACCACCGACCAAGGGTTTTCCTCGACGACCCGCGCGCGGGCGGTTTCGACACCGGAACCCGCCGGAGATCCCCGGGGCTGCCGTAGCCGGTGGCCGTCATCGCGGGGTCCACGGCGACGCGCAGGGCGTGCCCGCGATCGCTGTTCTCATCCAACAACGCTCGAAGGAGTACTCAGCATGGCTGGAGACACAGTCATTACTGTCATCGGGAACCTGACCGCCGACGCCGAGCTGAAATTCACGCCCGTGGGTGTCGCGGTCGCGAACTTCACCGTCGCCTCCACCCCGAGATAGTTGGACCACTCCACCAACCAGTGGAAGGACAGCGAGGCGTTGTTCCTGCGGTGCAGCCTCTGGCGAGAGGCCGCCGAGAATGCCGCGGAGTCGTTGACACGTGGAGCGCGTGTTCTGGTCAGTGGCCGTCTCAAGCAGCGAAGCTACCAGACCCGCGAGGGCGAGAAACGCAGCGTCATCGAACTCGAGGTCGACGAGGTCGGTGCCTCTTTGGGCTATGCCACCGCCAAGATCAATAAGCGAAAAGCCAACCGCACCCACACGAGCAACGATAGCAGTGACCGCTCCGGCGAGCTCGTCGGCGCCGCCACCGGCAACCGCAAGGGCGGCGACGATCCCTGGGCCAGCACCGGTAGCGGATTCGGCGGGGGCGAGGAGCCACCGTTCTAGAAACGCGGCTCTGCGCCCACCCCGCATCAGTGGCGATGCCCGCGCGGGGAGGGTGCGCGCGTGCTGGATACACCCGACACCCCCGGCCGGGTGTATCCACCACCGTCTCACCCACGTCCGCGCACCTGGGGCGGCGACACGCTCACTGACGATCGCATATCCGGTCCCCTATCCAGTGCGCCTGAGCTTTGTCGTGCGCCGATCCAGTGTCGAAAGGTCAACAGCCGCGTGAGCGATACCTAGAATTCGACCTACACCCGCGACCAGGGCGACTGGGAGCCGACCCGCTGGTACACCGTGCTCGGCTCCGATGGGCAGCTGTGGCGCGAGTCCAGCGGCCGCGCCGACGCCGTCGCGGCCATGCGCGCCGGTGATCGACTCATGCGCACCTGGCAGCGCGTGTGCCGCGAGTCGCGGATGCGGGAAGAACGGCCCTGAATCGAACCCACGATCTCGAGACGACAGCGACGGATCCATCCGGGGGCCACGTGAATCCACCACTTTCTCACCCAACCAGGAGAACCCCGATGACCGAGCCAGTCCTCACCGAACCCACCGCGGGCACCGCCTCGGCAGCGGCGGCGTCGGCGTTGATCGCACTCGCCGAGCGTGCGCCCTCGAGGGCACGCGCCGCGATGGCCGCGGCGTTGGCTGAGCTGGCTCTCGAGGACTGGACGTGGTTGGGAGTGCTGTATCGCGGCCACGCCCATTCACCGAGCGCCGCCCTGGCCAGAGTCCTCGCCACCGCTGCGGCCAGGCTCGGCACCGTCGACACCCGCCCTCTCGATCAAAGGTCGGGACCTTTCCCCGGCGTCGAGGTCCCGGTGGAGGTCGAGGTCGGCGACTGGGTGCGCGGCCCGGTCCGTCAGGACTGCTACGACCTGCGGTTGCACGCTGAACCGAGCCCGGCCACCGACGCGATGCGCACCACCGACGAGGCGATCGCGCACCGCGCCCGCCACCGGCCAGCCCGCCACCCCGGTATCGAGACCGTCGCCGCTGCGGTGACCGGCACCGGGACCGGCGACCGGTTGGTGGCCTGAGGGGCGAGGGCCAATGCAATGAGCGCAGACGACCCGCGCGAGACAGCCACGATCCGGTTCCTTCGCCACCTGCTCGACCGCCTCGAGGCTCTCGACGGCGAGGCCGCGCCGTGGGAGGGCACCGCGCGTCTGCGCGCGGTCATCACCAGGCGTCTGACCGTACTCACTGACATTGATACCGGCGCGCCCGAGCACGGCATCGCTATCGCGCACGGGCGGGCCTGCTCGATGGCCGTCGAACTACATCGGCTGCGGCGATCCGGGACCGGGGCCACGATCGCCCTCGTCGGCGGCCATCACCACCAGGGGCACATCGGCGCGGTCGGTCGCCGTCACGCCGTCCTACATCACCACGGCAACGACCGCGGGTGGGCACAGGTGTTGGTGCCGCTGCGGTTCATCGAATTCGTGCACCCGCACCACCCCGCCCGCGGCGGTGACCGAGCCCGGCTCCTGAGCCCATCCCCGTCCGGCTCGCCTGCGATCGGAAGGGCTTCGCGGTGCTGGCGGTCGGGGCGCGGTGGCCGCCGCTTGCCGGAAGTGAAGACGGTGCCCTCGCATCCACGGGCTGGCCGCCCGACCCTGCCTGGCTTCCGGACTTCGCCGAGACATTGAATGCAACACGGGCGCCGCGCCTAGATCGTAGGCAGGTCGATACCTACCCGGTCGTCGCGGCGGGCTGACGGTCACCGCGTGCTGGTCGTCGGCGTGCCGGAACCCTTTCCGCGACAGGAAAACACGGTTTACCGCCGAATACCCGCTTTCCCGGCGCAGCGACCGCGTTGCCGGGAAAGCGGGTATTCGGTTCAGCGGCCGGTGGGCTCCGGAATTTCTGTATTTCTGTGGCCAGGGAGTCTCGAGGGGTCAGGCCGGCTGCGCGACGGCGTCGGGCCGCATGGCCTTGCGGGCGAGGTCCTCGAGCGCCTCGTCGTATTGGGCTTTGAGACGGGCCACCAAGTCCGCGACGGTGAGGTTTTCCTTGATCGCGCCGATTCCCTGCCCGGCGCCCCAGATGTCTTTCCAAGCTTTGGCGCTCGTATTGCCGCCGGAGCCGAAGTTCATGACGGAGGGGTCGGAGTGGGGGAGGTTGTCCGGGTCGAGACCGGCGGCGATGATGCTACCGCGCAGGTAGTTGCCGTGGACGCCGGTGAACAGGTTGCTGTAGACGATGTCCTTGGCGCTGGAGTCGACGATCATCTGCTTGTAGTCCGCAGCCGCCGTGGCTTCGACGGTCGAGAGGAATGCCGAACCGGCATAGGCGAGGTCGGCGCCCGCAGCTTGGGCGGCGAGGATGGAACGCCCGTGGGCGATGGCGCCGGACAACAGCACGGGCCCATCGAACCACTCGCGGATCTCCTGAACGAGCGCGAACGGCGACTGAGTGCCGGCGTGGCCGCCGGCGCCGGCGGCCACGGCGATGATGCCGTCGGCGCCCTTTTCGATTGCCTTTCGAGCGAACTCGTTGCTGATCACGTCGTGCAGCACGATCCCGCCGTAGGAGTGGACGGCGTCGTTGATCTCCGGGCGCGCACCCAAGGAGGTGATCACGATGGGCACTCGGTGCTGCACGATCACGTCCATGTCGTGTTCGAGACGGTCGTTGCTCCGGTGGACGATCTGGTTGACGGCGAACGGCGCGACGGTTGCGTCGGGGTTCGCCGCCGCGTACGAGGCGTTCTCCTCGGCGATGCGATCGAGCCAGTCCGCCAGCAGTGCGGCCGGGCGGGCATTGAGCGCCGGAAAGGATCCGATGACCCCGGCCTGACACTGGGCGATCACCAGCTCGGGTCCGGAGGAGATGAACATCGGTGAGGCCACTACGGGCAGTGTCAGGCGACCGGACAGGGCGGCGGGTAAGGCCATGATGGGAGTCCTTCGAAAAGTTCGGAAGGGTGGTCTCGCGGCGGTTGAGGCCGCATAGCGCTGCGCTACGACGAAGCTATCGACGCCACCGCCGTTAATGCAATGAGTTGCATAAACATGTGTTGCCGATCACGCTTTACCGTCATGGGCTCCGGCTGTCGTCCGGTTCCGCTGCGCGGAGGCGCCCAGCCCCTGCCGCAGCCTCCGGCCGCAGGTACACGCACGATCAACTCGTCCGGCGCTCTCTACAATGGGCCCGTGGCACTGCAGTTCGCGATCCTCACCGCGTTGACCGAACGGGCCTCGACCGGCATCGAGCTCGCTCGGCGCTTCGACCGTGCGTTCGGATACTTCTGGTCGGCCACCCACCAGCAGATCTATCGCGAATTGGATCGGCTCAACGGTGGCGGCTTGGTCGCCGAGGTCGCGCAGCCGCAGGCGCCGGGGCGTGGTCAGCCGAAGCGCTTCTCGATCACGCCTGCGGGCACCACCGCGCTTCGCCGTTGGGTGGGCGAGGTCGACGAGCCGCCGCAGCAGCGAGAGACACTGTTGATCAGGTTGCGGGCCGCAGCCGCCACCGGGGACTTCGAGGGCGTCCGCGAGGTGGTCGCGCACCACCTCGCGGTGCACGAAAGGACGTTGGCGACCTACCGGGAGATCGAGGCGCGTGATTTCTCGGTTGTCGGCGACGATGCCGGGGCGATGCGGCATCTCGTCCTGAAGGCCGGTCTCGGGACAGAACGGGCCTGGGCCGACTGGTGTCGGGAAGTCATCGAAACCCTCGATGCGATGCAGGCGCCGAGTAAATCGCGATCGAACTGAGTCCAAGTCGATAATCCTCGTCATCTCGCGGGCGATCACGGTATGGGGGAACCGCTGCCGATCACCGGTTGCCTGCCGGTCTGCCCGAATCGGGGTCGCGGCGGTCGGCTACCTCGGCTCTTGCCTTGCGAGGCGCTGTACGACGTCGGGGCGTTCGCGCAGCTGTCCGGGGTAGCCGGGGCCCATGCGCAGGCGGGATTCCTCCATCGGCACGGGCTGGTCGCAGTGCTCGCAGACCACCTTGACCTGTGTGGCATGGCCGCACACGGTGTGATGCACGATCACCGGGGGCTCTATTCGTCGGCGAGCCAGCGATCGCCCCGTTTCGAAATCGCCCGTAACACAATCCAAAAGGCGACGCCCTTTTCGGCCTACATCACAGGTACGGTCCTCGATGTCGACGGCAGCCCCCAACTCGGTGATGACAGTCGCAACCATCGACTCGGCTTGGCCTGACCCCCGGACGGCTCTCGCATGCAGCGCAGTCGCCCGAGTGTTCACCAACCCCGCCTCGAAGCCGCGATGCTCGGCGTGCCCCACTCGACCCATGGGAAGAAGTGGCCGCAACCGTGTAAAAATGATGCTCTTCACCGCCCTCAACGGTGAAATAGTCAGCTTGTTCTGCGAGCGAATCCAGATGAAAGCCGACGGCTGCCGTACCGGAAACATGCAGGATTTCGGTCCCGACTACGGACTCACCGCCGCACTGCTCGGACTGACGAAATAGACCCGTCGCGACCTCAGCCCTTCCGCGTTCGGACATCGATCGGAAGAGTGCTCGATAGTCCACAGCGCGTGCCGACCGGTATCGCTTCGCGACTGCGCGTTCGGGTTGCCAACATCCAGTCGGGTACAAAAGCTCAGTTCGGCGAGCCCCAAGACACTGCCACCTTCCGCAATGACTGGCTGCGACACACCACCCTCACCTGGGTCTGCCGAGCGCGGGCCGTTGGTGACGGTGGCCGTCAGCTCGGGGCCCCGCTGTACCGGCACGCCGATGACGACGACTTCGCGGCTTTGTCGATGATCCGCACCGCCAAGCCCCGGCGAGTCAGATCGATCGCCAACGCGGTGCCGGTCGGCCCGCCGCCGACGACGAGAACGTCGATCAGTTCGGTCTTCGATTCGGTCTTCATCGTGACGACCGGCGGGCGTGGGCTGCAGGCCCGCGGGACCGGCCAAGGTGAAGGTGGCGATGCGGTGGGTGTGGCGTTGAGCGAAAGCCATACCCACCAACGCACCCATCGAAGCTCCGACGAGGTGGAAAGGTTCGGCCAGATCCAGCCGTTGGGTCAAGTCGGCGATTTGCCGCACGAACAGGGCCTAATCGTAGGCGGCGTCCACGCGATCGGAATAGCCGCGTCCGTACGGACTGTAGGCAACGGTGCGGAATCCGCGCGAATGCAGCTCACCGGCGAGTTGATCCCAGTAGAACAGTGGGGTGGTCAGGCTACCCGCGAACACGACGACCTCTCCGCCGTCGGGCCCGGCCATCTCGTGCCCCGTCAAGCAATCTTCGGTAGGTAATCAGGGTGGCGGATCTTGGAGTTGACGGCGAAGTCGCGTTTGGGTCGGGCGTGCTGGTTGTACCAGCGGATGTAGGCGCCGATCGCGGCGTCCTGTTCGTCATGGCTGCGGTGATCGGTCCCGTTCAAGGCGAAGTACCGTAGAGCGGCGAATTCGGACTCGATCCAGTTCAACCACGATGAATAGGTTGGTAGGAAGACCAGTTCCACGTCGTTGGCCGCAGCCCATACGCGGACCTCGGCCCGTTTGTGCGGGGAGAAGTTGTCGACGATGACGTAGAGCTTCTGCCCGCGCCAGCGCGCCCGCAGTGACTTCAGCAGCGACAGGAACTCCTGCCACCGTTTACGGTCCCGGATCCGGTAGTGGAGCTTGCCGGTCGCCAGATCCAGAGCGCCGAGTAGGTGCCGCACGCCCTGGGTGCGCCGGTAGGTCGCTCGCAGCCGTTTCGGGGTTCGTCGCGGGAACCAGCCACGACCAGCTCGGGGTTGCAGATTCAGCGGCCCGAACTCGTCCACGCAGACCACCCGTCCATCAGTGGGTGGATGGTCGTAGAGGTCCAGGACGCGGTTCATCTTCGCGGTGAACTCGGTATCGGTCCCGGCTTTCCAGGTCTTGACCGTCTGCCACGACACCCCCTCGGCGTTGAGGATCTTGCGCAGAGTTTCGCGGCTGATCTCAGCGATGCCGTTGCCGATCAGTACTTCGCGCAGTTTCGACAGGCTCCACACCGAGAACGGCCAGCCCAGGTCACGCGGGCAGCACCGGGCGATGCAGGCGATGCGTTCACGCGTCGCCCGATCGACCTTCCTCGGCCTGCCCGCGC
>NZ_JBSGDA010000035.1:0-59937 GCF_053602135.1 Nocardia sp. NPDC004573 | reverse complement strand
GGGCATCGATGATCTGCTCGATCCGGTCCTTGACCTCACCGAGCAGCTCCCGCAGCCGCAACTGCGAAAGCGTATCCCGCACCGAATACGTGCCGGCCGACGCGTAATCAGTCGTCTCCGCTGTTTCCGGAACGCCGTCAGCGCGACTGCTCGCCATGGCTCCAGACTATTTCACCCGGTTCCGGAAATGAACGTTGACAGCGCGGACAACGATGCGCAACGTTTCCGACATCGAAGCGGCCGGAACCCGGCGATGCGTCGAGTAGTCCGCGGCGTCGGTCAGAAGTCGAGGGTGGAGCCGGACGGCCGGGACCGGAGTTTGGACGCGTAGACCGCCGCCTGGGTGCGCCGTTCCAGGCCGAGCTTGGCCAGCAGGCGGGATACGTAGTTTTTCACCGTCTTCTCGGCGAGGAACATGCGCTGAGCGATCTGACGGTTGGTCAGTCCTTCGCCGAGCAGATCGAGAAGTCTGCGTTCCTGGTCGGTGAGCGCGGCCAGCGGACCGTCGTGGTGGGTGTTGGCGCGCAGTCGCTGCATCAAGGCAGCCGCTGCGCGGTTGTCCAGCAGCGAACGCCCCGCGCCGACCTCCTTGATGGCTTCGGCCAGCTCCATACCCTTGATGTCCTTGACCACATAGCCGCTGGCTCCGGCGAGGATCGCGTCGAGCATCGCCTGTTCGTCGGTGAACGAGGTGAGGATCAGGCAGCGCAGATCATCGAGCCTGGACAGCAGCTCCCGGCACAGTTCGATGCCGTTGCCGTCGGGCAGGCGTACGTCGAGGACGGCGACGTCCGGCCGGAGCGCGGGGATGCGGGCGAGGGCTTGGGCGACATTCCCGGCTTCGCCGACCACGGAGAGTTCCGGGTCGCCGGAGAGCAGGTCGGCGAGGCCGCGGCGGACGATCTCGTGATCGTCGACCAGAAACACCGTGATCATCGACTGTCCAATCCGGGAGCAGGTGTGGGCTCGACACTACGCATCCGGCGCGTCGCCCGGTACGGACCAAAGTCCTTTCCCGCGCGGCCGCCGTTCACGCGGGCGTGGTCACCTCACCGGCGCGACGCTGCGGGGAACTGGGCGTGCGGCACGTCAGGGCGAGACCGGGGGAAGCCCGGCAGCGATCGGTCAGGGTGTCGTCGCGTCCGAGCGGGTGAGTCCTTCGCCGATGAGGATCCGGTGGATCTGCTGGGCGGCCGATACCTGCGCGGAGTCGGCCGGCGCGCCACCGGAAAGTCCTTCGAGGCTGTGGGCCAGGACCGCCACCGCGTCGGTGAGCGCCTGGAGCCGGGCGTCGACTTCGTCGAGCCGTGAAGATTCCGGCTGCGTCACCGGCGCCGCGTCCTGCAACGGCCCCGCGAGGTCGCTTCCGCGCAGTACCGCGCGCAGATCCTCCGGCAGCAGAGCGAACACGTGATCGAGTTGCCCTGGCGAGAACAGATCGGCCAGCGCATCGGTCACCGCGCCCGCCAAAGCGTAGGCCTCGTCCCGGGACACGCCTGCTTCCTGGGTGAACTGATCGATGAACGAGGGCACGTCGTGCGCGACGGGAACGTGCGCGGGCACCCAGCCCTCGTAGAAGATCCCGCGCAGCAGTTCGGGCAGCTGGGCGCTCAGGTGCGCGGCCGCGTTGATACCGATGCGGTCACGCACGGTGTGCAGCCAAGCCCGTAGGGCACGGTGCGCGAAGGCCCGGTCTTCGGTGGCCAGTCCGTCGGTCAGCGTGCGCAGCCACTCGTGCGCGGTGTGCACCGCGGGTGCGAGAGGGTCGCGGTGGTAGCTCATGACGTGTGCCTTTCACGATGGATCGTGGTTGATATCGACGAGACTTCTCGTCCAGGTCCCGGCCGGGTGAGAGGCGTCGTACCCGCACCGACGGGACCATGGTCACACCGAGGCCGATCCCGTCGGCGCGGGCGCCGAGTCGCGCAGACCGCTCAATGCCGCAGCGAGCCGCCGCCGCATGTCGCCCGCGAGCGACCGCAGCCCCGGTTGAGCGGTGACACAGACCAGCAGTTCGGGATCGGCGGCCTCGACCACCGTGCCGGCGCCGGCCGAGCGCACCACCACACCGCACGAGAAGGTCGCGCCCGCATGCCGATCGGTCAGCAGTGCGCGGTAGGTCAGTTCGGGGTCGCAGACGACGAGCATCGAGTAGTCCTCGATCTGCTCGCCGATCTGCTCGCGCAGGGTGGCCTGAAGGTCGACTTCGGCGATCACCGTGAGTCCGGCACATCGCAGGGCTTCGCGGGTCCTGTGCACCGCGTCCTCGAACGGGGCGTCGAGATGGATCGCGACAGTCGCAGCCGGGGCGACCGGCAATCGGATCTCGGTGAGCAGCAGACGCGGGTCGGTGACCTCGTCCGGACCGATCAGATAGGCCTCGGTGGGCGGACCGATCGGCCGATAGCCGCCGTCGCGCATCCACTCCCGCAGCGCCTGGTAGGCCGCGCCGAGGTCGCGATAGCTACCGCGATGGCAGGTCCGGGCGACAAGGGCTCCCGGCAGGACGACCACTTGCGCGCCGGAACCCGGCCCCAAGTTCGGCGCGGGCTCCACGGGAACGCCGAATTCCACCGCCACCGATTCGCCCTCGGGCACATCGCGGCGGAATGTGATCGTCGGCGCGCCGCTGGCGGTCAATCCGGCATACCGGACCATCCGGGACACTTCCCGCATTCCCTCGGCGATGTCCTCACCGAGCAGGCTGGGGTCGGGACGGAGTTCGCGTGGCATCCGCAACACCGTTTCCGGCGCCGACTCCACCAGTGCGACCTGGTATTCCATCGCATCATCCTCGATTCGTCGTGCGACTGGCGCGGGCCTTGCCGCGAACCGCCGCAGGGGCATCGGTTCAGTGGGCAGCCGTGACCGTGAAGGTTTCCGTCACCGGTCGGCGGGGGGTCGGCGGGATCGTGTCCGTGTCGTCGGGTGCGGAGCCGACCCGAAGAAGTACCTGTGAGATCGCAGGCCGGGGAACGAGGCTGCTGAGCAGCCCGCGGGTGGTGGGCAGTTCGGTGATGTGGGTCAGCGCGCAGGTCGCCAGGCCTGCGGCCGTGCACTCCAGCAGCACGGCCGACAGTGCTTCGCCGGTGCGCAGCCACTGCGTCACAGAGTCCGTTTCGGTCGCGAGCACCACCAGTCGCGCTCGATCATCGAGTCGGGCGCGTCGCGACGCGTGCGGGGCCGGAGGGAACGCGCGCGCGACTCCGACTCGGGCGAGTTCCGCGTCCGACACCAGCGCGGAGGCGGGCACGCCCTCGAGCGCCTCCGAGTGTCCTGCCCACCATTCCAATTCGGTTTGATAGAGCAGGTCGTGACGGCGTAGTGCGCCGACTTGCCGGGACGCGGCGGCGAGCCGGGGCCGGGCGCTGTCGTCCAGCACGCTGAGTTCCACCTCATGTGGTGAGGTCAGCATCCGCAGCCGGGGGAGGAGGTCGGCGAAGCCTGCCGGTTCGGTCATCGGCAGCCGATCGGTGCGGCGCCGGTCGATGGCGAGCGCCCGGGCGTGGATGGCCTCGGGCGGGTCGGGCCAGCGCCGGAATTCGATCACCGCGAGATGGTCGGGTCGCTGCCGGTCGGGTACGCGCGTGGTGTCGGTGTGCCAGCCCTGGTCCGCGAAGGCGGTGCGCGCGTGATGCAGCACGGCCCCGCAGCTGATCACCAGTTGGCGGCCGTGCGGGTCGGTGGAGGGCAGCAGGCGGTCGGCGTCGGTGTACAGGTGCAGGCGCGTGCCGTCGAACACCCAGCGCCACGGCTGGGTGTTGTGCACCGAAGGCGCCCGGGAGGCGAGGCGCAGCGCAGTCATGAGGTCTCGGCGCTCGGGCACCGAGCGAGCGGGGGCTTCATCGTTCGCGGTCATGCTCCCAGCCTCCGCGGACCGGCTCCGAGGGGATACGGGCGTTCCGCCCGTGATACGAGGTCCTTGGTCCCTCAGATATCTGTCGCGGCTTCGGGGGTTGGTACGGACGCGCGGCGGTGTTCTTCATGGCGTCCTACTCCTCGGTCTCCGGCACCCGGGCACGCAGGATCGCCACCCCCCACCACAACAGCCGGACCGCGAGGGCGGCATAGACCACGACACCGAGGTACACCAGGCTCGCGCCATAGTCGCGGGCCCAGTCGGGAAGCATCACGACGAGCGCCACGAGCATCCCGAGCAACATGATCGAAGCGAGCACCACCGCGGGGACCGCCAAGGGCACGGCCTCCGGGTCCGGTGCCCCGTCCAGCGGGCGTCGGGGAATGAGACGCGGCGACATAGAACACAGCTTGCTCGGGCAGTGCGGCCGACGGGAGGGTACTGCTACCCGGAAAGCATGGGTCGAACGTCCCGTTTCCGGTGCGGCTCAGTCCGCGTGCTCTGCGGCCCCGGGCATGTCGAGGATCTCGTCGAGTGGGCGGCGTGGCGTCTGAGGGGCATGTTCGGCAGTGGCGGGTGTCGAGCCGACACGAACCAATACTTGTGGAACATCCGAGCCATCGAGCAGCGTGCGGACGGCGGCGCGGCTCTGCGGGACTTCGGTCAGGTGGGTGAGGGGGCAGGTCGCGTATCCGGCGAGGGTGCATTCCAAGAGCACCGTGGAGAGCGCCTCGCCGCACCGCACCAGGTCGTCGGCGGTGTCGTCACCGGTGGACAGGACGATTACGACCGAATGGTCGTCGGCGACCTCCTCATGCCGTTCCCCGGTGACGGTGGGGAACTTGCGGCCCACGCTCACATGCTGCCGTTCCTGCTCCGAGATCAGAGCTTCCTTGGGAACCCCTGCGTCGGCGATGACGTGTCCTGTCCACCACTGGAGTTCGGCGTGGTAGCCAGGGTCATAGCGGCGCAGCGACGCGCTCATCTCCGATGCCCGGGCCAACGTGGGGCGGCTGTCGTCGTGCAGCACGGTCAGAGTGGCGTCGGCGGGATCGACGGTGCTGCGCAACACGGTTTCGAAATCAGACCATCCGGCGGGCGCCGCGAACGGCAGTCGGTCGGTGTGCCTGCGCAGGATCGCGTCGGCGCGGGCACGGTCCCCCTCGGTCACGAAGCCGGCCGGTCGGAACGTGATGGTCGCCAGATGAGTACGCCGGTTCGGGTCCGGGAAGCGTGCGACGAGGATCCGCCAACCCGCGGCGGCCATGGCCGCGCGGAGATGGCCCAGTGCTATGCCGCAGCTGATCAGCATCTGGCGCCCGGCGGTGTCGGTGGCCGGAAGTCGGCGTTCGGGCACGGCGAACAGCCGTAGCGCGTGGCCGTCGAATGTCCAGTGCCAGGGCTGGCTGTTGTGCAGCGACGGCGCCCGGCCGGCGAGGAGGACGGCCTTCTCGATGGTTTGTCCGGTGGGTAGCTCGTTCATATTGCCGACGCTAGGTGTCCCTCGCCGAGGGGAAAGGAGTCGTTGGTCCCCGATTTCGCCGCTGGTGGCCCCATGTCACGCGGCTGTTGCGGACTTTCGTCCCTGGACGCGGCGCCCGCGGTTCGGTCAGGCTGGGACTGTGCGCAACGGTGTGCCGGGAACGCCGCAGATTGATTCCCGCCGCCACGGCGTGGTGATCTTCGATATGGACGGGGTGGTGACCGACACCGCGTCGATGCACGCTGCCCGGCCGTGGATCGCTATCACTTCACAACGGACGGCCTGATGGAGGAGGACGAAACCCTCTACGACGCTTTCGATGTCACACAGCGTGCCGGAATCCTGCCCCCGGCAATTCCGCGCGCTGTTGACCGCATTCAAGATTCCGCCCCTCGCCAACCGTCTGCGAAAGTGACGCCGATACCCGTCCTACTTGCGATAGGCGCTGAATGCGGCGCGCAGGTCGGCGATGATGAGGTCGGGTTCTTCCATGGCGGCGAAGTGGCCGCCCCGGTCGAATTCGGTCCACCGCACGATGTTGTTGTTCTGTTCGGCGATGCGGCGCACCGGGGCGCCGATGTTGTGCGGCAGAACTGCCACGGCGACCGGAACGCCGGTGTAGGGCTCGGGCGTTCCCCAGGTGGCCGCCCCCTCGTAGTAGTAGCGTGCCGAGGAGCCCGCGGTGCCGTTGAGCCAGTAGATCATGACGTTGGTCAGCATCGCGTCGCGGTCGACGGCGTCCTCGGGAGCGTTCGTGGAATCTGTCCAGTCCTTGAATCGTTCGACGATCCAGGCCAATTGCGCGACCGGTGAATCGGTGAGCGCGTAGGACAGCGTCTGCGGGCGGGTGGCTTGCAGCATCGCGTACGCGCCGAGTTCGTACTCGTAGCGGCGAGCCAGCTCGACCGCACGCTGTTCGGCCGGATCGTCGGGGTCGGCCGTCTCGGGGGTGGCCGAGGCCATATCCGTCAGGTGTACGGCGACGACGTGCTCGGCATCGATCGCCGCCAGCTCGCGGGAAATGGCTGCGCCGGTGTCTTCACCGTGCGCGGCGTACCGGTCGTAGCCGAGGCGATCCATCAGCACCGCCCAGGCCCGGGCGGCCCGCCTGGTCGACCAGCCCACCGCGGGGCCGGACAACCCGTACCCGGGGATGGTCGGCACCACGACGTGAAAGGCATCCTCGGCCTTGCCGTCGTGCGCCACCGGGTCGGTCAACGGCCCGATCACGTCGAGGAACTCCACGATCGAGCCGGGCCATCCGTGTGTGAGCACCAGCGGCAGCGCGTCGGGCTCAGCCGAACGGACGTGGATGAAATGCACATGGTGGCCGTCGATCTCGGTACGGAACTGCGGGAAGGAGTTCAGCCGGGCCTCTTGGGCGCGCCAGTCGTAGGTGTTGCGCCAGTAGTCGGCCAGTTCCCTGGTGTAGTCGAGTGGAATGCCGTGCGCCCAGCCCACCCCGGGGGCCGAATCGGGCCAGCGGGTGGCATCGAGCCGTCGATTCAAATCATCGAGCTGCTCTTGGGGGACGTCGATCCGGAAGGGAGTGATCTCTGTGCTCATGGAAATCACCCTAGGATCGACCTAGGACAACTTCCGCCCTAGGTTTCGGGCAGAATTTCGGTGTGTTGGAAACATCGGCCAGACTGCTCGAACTGTTGTCGCTATTGCAGACCCCCCGCGACTGGACCGGCGCCGAACTCGCCGAACGCCTGCGGGTCGATGTGCGAACCGTCCGCCGCGACGTCGGCAAGCTGCGCACCCTCGGCTATCCCGTGGACGCGGTCGCGGGCGCGGCCGGATACCGGTTGGGCGCGGGAGCGCGGCTGCCCCCGCTGCTGTTGAGCGATGACGAGGCAGTCGCCGTCGTTCTCGGGCTGCGCACCGCGGCGGGTGGGACCATCGCAGGCATCGAGGAGAGTTCGCTGCGGGCGCTGGCCAAACTGGAGCGGATCCTTCCGACCCGGCTGCGCCACCGCGTATCGGCACTGCAGGCCGCCACGGTCAGCATGCCGGCGGGAACCCCGGCGGTGGACCCGGACGTGCTGACCGCTATCGCCGGCGCGATCCGCGACCGCGAACAGCTCCGCTTCGACTACCGCACGCACACCGGGACCGAAATCCGCCGGGCGGCGGAACCGCATCGGCTCGTGCACACCGGCCGGCACTGGTACCTGGTCGGCTGGGACGTCGATCGGGCCGATTGGCGCACATACCGTGTCGACCGCCTGCGTCCGCGCATCCCGAACGGCCCGCGGTTCAGGCCGCGCGAGGCGCCGGAGCCGGGGCTGGCCGATTTCGTCTCCCACGGCGTCAGCACCGCTCCCTACCGGTACCGGGCGCGCATCACCCTCGACGTACCCGCAACCGTGGCCGCCGCACGCATCGCACCCACCGTCGGTCTCGTCGAGGCGATCGACGACGGACACTGCCTGCTGCACACCGGCTCCAACTCGCTAGACGAATTGGCGGTTTACATAGGGCTCTTCGGCTTCGGATTCCGAGTCCACGAACCCCCCGAACTCATCGCCCACTTGCGTGCACTGGCAGACCGTGTCGCCGAGGCAATCTCTTCCGAAGATCGACGAGCGCACGAAGAGCGAACAAGGGGCTTCTCGACCTGAAGTTCCGTCACAGAGCTGCGGCGAGAGCAAAGCGCCTATGGCGCACATCACGCGGTCGAGGTGTTACAGGGATCGGGTCGGCGGTGTCTGATGCACGACCGAACGCGGACCCGGTTCCGAACCGGGGTCGCCGAGAACTCGACGAGGAGCACTCCATGAACCTCACACTGTGGATCGCTGCCGGACTGCTGGCCGCCGTCGCCTTGGGCAGCGGCATCACCAAGACGTTCGTGCCCCAGCAGAAACTGGCCGCAGCCCCCGGCGGCAGATGGACCGGGCAGGTCGGCGTCGGCTTCGTCAAGACGCTCGGAGTTCTCGAGATCCTGGCCGCCGCCGGGCTGATTCTGCCCGCCGTGCTCGACATCGCGCCGATGGTGGTGCCGGTGACCGCCATCTGCTGGATCGTGCTGATGATCGGCGCGATCATCACTCACCTCCGCGACGGCGAGGCCGAGTTCATCCTGCTGAACATCGCCTACCTCGCCCTGGCTGCCTACGTCGCCTGGGGCCGACTCGGGCCCGAATCTTTCGGCAGCTGACCTATGCGGGAAGCTCGTCCAGCTCGGATCAGTCGCCGCGCCCACTGCTGCCCGGCGAGTGCGGCTGCGACCATCGCCATTTCCGCACAGCTTCGGAATTCAGCGTGGCGCCCATCTTTTCGCCGCAACGTGGTCGTGGGCGGGAACGACCTCGATCCCTGGGGGGAGACGATGCAGGCGGTGGATGGCGGCGAAGGCGGCGGATCGATCGTGATCGACCAGCAGCCCCGGCAGCGGCGGCTTCTGGCGGAGCAGCGTGATCTGCTCACGGCGCCAGACCGCGTCGCCGGCCAGCAGCACGTAGCCGCCGTCTTGCACGGCGAGCACGAGCCCGATGCTGCCCGGCGTGTGTCCGGCGAGGTCCACCGCCAGGACCGAGCCGTCACCGAACAGGTCGTGGCTTCGGGAGAAACTCAGTACGGGAGGACCGTCGAGATCGAAGCAGGGCGTGGGCCGCGCGCCGAGCGGCTCGGCGACTCCCATGGGTGCCGTCGCGGGGTTCGTCGCCCATTCCAATTCGGCCGTGGCGACCCGCAGCGCGAGTGCTTCCGGGAGATCGAGCAGTCCGGCCACGTGGTCCCAGTGGATGTGCGTCGCGATCGCGAAGTCGATGTCCTCGGGGGCGACGGCCGACAGCGCCAGAGAATCCGCCAGTCCGACAAGCGCTTCCGCGGGAGCGACGAGCCTGCGATACGGGCGGCGCAGCTGCGGCAGGATCCGCGCGTGCACGTCGGTGCACATCGCCGGATCGACTATGAAACGGGCCCGTGGGTGTTCGACCAGGAAGCTGGTCATCGCGATCGCCACGGTGGACGGTGGCCGCGCTCCTTCGATCACTCCGTAGGCCGGGACCGGGCGCACGCCGTGGACCAGCGCGGTCAACCGGACCCGGGCACGCGCCGCGGGCAGGTCCGCGTCGGTGATCGAATCGAGCAGCTGTGGGTCGCGGCGGCGTGGGCGCAACGTACGCCACGGCATCGACATCCCGGCCGTGCAACACGACCACCATGTCTCGACGGCACCGGTCCGCGCCGTCAATGGTCCGGCTGATGGCACTCGCACATTCGCCCCTTCCGGCCCGACCCGACAGCGACACGGTCGAGGAACAGCTTACAAAGGCCACGTACTATGTGAATAAGTATTCAGCCAAACAAAGTTGCCTACTTCCGATGGTCAACCGCAATACATGCGAATAAGTTGATCGCGATTCATATTCCGGATACGGCTTGCCGTGTACCTAGGGAGGCGAGAGGCGATGGCAGAATCAACACGTGCCGGCGAAAGCAGTGCGGCATCGACGGCGCGGCGGCTGGCCGTGCTCTTGTTCGGCGTGGGAATACTGCACTTCCTCACGCCGACCGTTCGATTCGGTGATTCCCGCGCGGCTGCCCGGCCGGCCCCGCCTGTACACCCACGGGTCCGGCGTCGCCGAACTCGTCGTGGCGGCCGCACTCGTGACGCCGCGGACCCGGCGTCGGGCCGGGCGGTGGGCGGCTTGGTTGTTCCTGGCGGTATGGGGTTCCGGTAGTAACCGCCGAAAAATCAACGGATATGGCGTAGCCGCGGCTGATTCCTGGTGAGGGCCCGGTTCGGCCTGCGGTGGAGGCGGACTACTGGTTGGCTTGGCTCCCAACGTGGTTGGTTGCTGGGAGGTCGGTTTCGTGGCGACGCGGGTGTTCGCGGATGAGGAGTTGGCGCGTCTGCGGGAGTTCCCGGAGATCGGCCGGGAGCAGCTGTTCCGGTTCTTCACGCTCTCGCCGGCGGATCTGGCGTTCGTCGATCCCGGCCGCGGTCGTGGCCCGGCTGATCGGCTGGGTATCGCGATCGCGTTGTGCACGTTGCCGTGGCTGGGATTCGTGCCCGATCGTGTGGTGACCGCCCCGCCGGTCGCGGTAGCGCGGTTGGCCGAGCAGCTGCGGCTCGACGGTAGCGAGATGCGTTCCTACGGCCGCCGCGCCCAGACCCGCACCGATCATCTACGCCTGGTCGCTCAGTATCTGGGCTGGCGGGCGGCGGGTGCGCTCGAACTCAAGGAGCTCGACGAGTTTCTGCTCGCGCGGGCGATGGAGCATGATTCCCCGACTCTGCTGTTCCGGTTGGGGTGTGAGTATCTGATCTCGGCGCGGGTGATCCGGCCCGGTCCGGTGACCATGGTCGAACGCGTCGCCCACGCCCGCGAGCAGGCCCAGCGCGAGACCTACGACCGGCTGGCCCACGAGTTCACCCCGGCCCGCTGCGCCGAGTTGGACGCACTGCTGACCACCGATGCCTCGCTGGGGGTTTCGCGGTTGCGGTGGCTGTCGACCGGGCCGGTGGAGGCGTCCGCGGCTGCGGTGCGCGCCGAGGTCGACAAGCTGGCGTTCCTGCGCGGCCTGGGTGCCGACCGGCTCGATATGTCGGTGCTGCCCGCCGAGCGGCGACGGTTCCTGGCCACGATGGGGCGCCGGTTGACCCCGCAGGCGTTGGAACGCCGGGATCCGCAGCGGCGGTATCCGATCCTGCTCACCGTGCTGGCGCAGTCCGGAACCGACGTGCTCGACGAGGTCGTGGCCTTGTTCGATCAGGCGATCTCGGCGAAGTTCGGTGCCGCCGAACGCCGGATGCAGCAGGAATTGGCCGAACGCGGCAAATCCGGAGAGGACCGCCAGGCCCTGCTGGACGACCTGCTGGCGATCGTGACCGATCCTGCGGTGGCCCGATGAGGAGATCGGTGCGTTGATCCGCGGCGATGCGATCGGGTGGGAACGTCTGCGGGCGGCGATCGCGCGGGCCAAACCCCGGTTGCCGCGTGATCACGGGCACCTGGCCGCGCTGGACTCCTCCTACAATTACCTGCGTCAGTTCACCCCCGCGGTGCTGTCGACGGTGGAGTTCGCGGGCGGGACCGCGGCGACGGAGTTGTTGATCGCGGTCGCGATGCTGCGTGAACTCAACGCGACCGCGCGGCGGAAGGTGTTCGACGAGGCCCCGACCGGGTTCGTGCCCGCGAAGTGGCGCGGCTACCTCGACGCGGCGCGCAAGTCCGGCAGCGCGACGGCCTACCGGCACTACTGGGAGCTGTGCGTGATGCTCGGGCTGCGCGACGGGCTGCGCAGCGGGGACGTGTACGCTCACGCCGCTACGCCGACCCGGCCGCCTACCTGCTCACACCGCAGCGGTGGGAACCGCAGCGCGGCGAGTTCTGCCGTTCGGTCGGGCGATCGGCCGATCCCGGCGTCGCCCTGGCCGCCGTCGTCGAAGAACTGCACACCGCGGTCGATGAACTCGAGACCATGCTCGCCGAAGGTGAGGGGCCGGTACGCCTGGACGGCGAGTCCGGGGAGCTGATCATCTCCCCGCTGACCGCCGAGGACGTTCCGGCCGAGGCGATCTCGCTCAAGGCCGAGCTGACCGAGATGCTGCCGTTCGCGCCGATCGTGTCGTTGCTGATCGAGTTGGACAAGCGCACCGGCTACCTGGACTGTTTCACCCACGCCGGTGGCCAGGCAACCCGCACGCCGGAGTTGAAACGCAACCTGATCGCGGTGCTGCTCGCGCACTCGACCAACCTCGGGTTGACCCGGATGGCCGAGGCCTGCGGCATCTCCTACGACATCTTGTCCTGGACCGACGAATGGTATGTGCGCGAGGAAACCCTGCGCGCGGCCAACCTAGTACTCATCGACTACCACCAGCGGCTCCCGCTGACCCCGGTGTTCGGCACCGGGACCTTGTCGTCGAGCGACGGGCAGCGGTTCCCCACGCGCGGGAAATCCACCACCGCGCGGCCGATGAGCCGCTACTTCGCCGGTGAGGGCCTGTCGACCTACACCCATGTCACCGACACCCACGCCACCTACGGCACCAAGGTGATCGTGGCGACCAGACGCGAAGCCCACTACGTGCTCGACGAGATCCTGGGCAACGCCACCGATCTGCCGATCACCGAACACGCCACCGACACCCACGGGGTCACCCTGGTCAACTTCGGCCTGTTCGACCTTCTCGGAATGCAGCTTTCCCCGCGCATCCGGGACCTGGGCCGCATCACCCTCTACCGGCCCGGCCCGCGCGGCGACGCCGAGTCCCGGTTCCCGCACGCGGGCCCGCTGATGACCCGCAAAGCCAACCTCGATCTGATCGCCGGGCACTGGGACGACCTGCTTCGGCTGGCTGGCTCGCTGAAGTTCGGACACGCCACCGCCTCCCTGCACGCACTACGCCGCGACCTGCTCTACGCCCACGAGGGCACGATCCGCGCCCGCCAGCTCGCCGACCAGACCGAGCAAGCGTGGTGCCTGACCCTGGCCACCAACGCCGTGATCGCCTGGACCACCGAGTACTACGGCCTCGCGGTCGAGCAGATGCGCCGGGCCGGGCACCGCATCGACGACGAGGTCCTGGCCCACATCAGCCCCGCGCACAGCGCCAACATCAACTTCTTCGGCGCGATCGAAGTCGACATCGAGGGCGAACTCGCCGCGCTCGGCCCGACGGGCTACCGGCCGCTGCGGGTGCGCGACACCCTGTTCTGACCGGTCCCGGCGTTACCCCAGGGCCCGGTTCGTGTGCTCGTGGTCGAGCCATTCGGTGGTCCTCATGTCCGGGATCAGGTCCGCGCAGGATCGTCCGTCCTGGGTCCAGTCGTGGTCCCAGGCCCGTGAGTGGTGCGGTCCGGCGATGTAGCCGAAGGAGTACGGGCGCCCTCGACTCCGATCCGCAGCGTGTCGGCGGTGATGCCCGCCCACTGGCGTCCGGTGTGCCGGCTGATCACCCGCCGTGCCCGGCCGGTCCAGACGTGCAGGGCGTATTTCGGGCTCGCTGTGGGCGACGCCGGGATTCCATGCCGGCTCCTGGGTCGACTGCGCGGGCGGGGCGTCTGGTCGGCCGGTGACCGCGGCGCCGAAGGGGCGGCGCGGCAGTGGGGGCGATGCGGTTCGGCGTCGCGTTGGTCGGTGACATGCGTACTCCAGGTCCACGCTTCCCGCCGGGCGGTGTACGTCGGGGACCTCGCGGTTCCGAATGGCGAGCCCGACATATGCAGAAGTTAGGACTTACTGCGTGCGAAGAGAATCGCTTGCTGAGCTTTCGCATCCGGGTCGAGCAGCATCTGGGCCTCGACCACGAATCCGGCATCGTGCAGCCACGATGCCACCTGGTTCGGCTGACGTCGGTGGACATGGACCTTCATCGGGTGACCGCCGTAGCCCTCTGTCTTCAACAGCGACTCGCCGCCGACGTGAAACAGGAGTTGCAACGGTCCGCCGGGACGCAATGCTTGGTGGAAGCGCCCGAATACAGTCGGCACCTCGTCGTCTGGGATGTGGATCAAAGACTGCCAGGCGAGCAGGCCGGCCACCGAAGCGACGGGCAGGTTCAGTTCCGTCATCGAGCCCACCTCGAACCGCAGGCCGGGGTGGTCGCGCCGGGCCACGTCGATCATCGCCGGGGAGAGGTCGATACCGAAGGCGTCGACACCGAGCTCATGCAGGTGGGCGGTGACTTCACCGGGGCCGCAGCCGACGTCCGCGACCGGTCCGCCGCCAGCGGTCCGCACGCTGTCGGCGAACAATGCCAGAGCCGCGCGAAGGTACTGGTGTCCGGCGAGGGCGCCGCGCACTTGGTCGGCATAGCTGACCGCAACCGTGTCATAAGAGGTTCGGGTGTCGGCCAACCAATCATCCGTGGTCATGACCGGCACGATATTCCATGATCGCGGCGGACTCGGCGCTACCCGGGAACGGCGAAGGTGCCTCCACCCGGCCGGGTGGAGGCACCGGTAGGCAGGACGGCGTTGCTCATTGCGCGGGCCCGAGAGACCCTGGCCGACTCTGTCATACGGTGGCGTGGGCATCGGTGACTGCGGCGAACGGCGGTACGCGTCTGGCCGTGACCGCTCAACGATAGCAGTGATACCCCGGATAATGGCCTGTTATCCGGGGTATTGTGAGGTTCGATCTGCGGCGGACCTGCTCCGGCGCGTACACGAAGCGGCCCCGTTATCCGGGGCAAGCACTGACAAGGGGAATCCGATGGCCGCGAGGGTGACCCGGCTGCGCACCGTACCGCCGGCGCGCACCCTGCGCACCGCCGCCGAAGAGTTCCTAGACACCATCGGCTCGGCGAACACCCGCCGCGCCTACGGCATCGCCGTCGTCAAGACCGTCGACCAGCTCGACGCCCGCCACGACGGACTCACCGCCGCCAGCCGCGCCCTGGACTCGGTCACCGACACCGAAGTCGGCGCCGCACTGGAAACCCTCTGGGGCACCGCCGCGGTGAACACCTGGAACGCGCGCCGCGCCGCAGTCGGCAAATGGCTGTCCTGGTGCGCCGAGCAGGGCTGGACCGCACCGAGCGTCCCGGCCTCGGCCGCGCGGTCCACACCGCCGGACTCCGACACCCCCGTCCGCTCGCGTACCGCGATCGACCGGCTCATCGCCCGCCGCGAGATCCACCTGCGGGAGAAGACGCTGTGGCGGATGCTGTACGAAACCTGTGCCCGTGCCGAGGAACTGCTCCAGCTCAACATCGAAGACCTCGACCTCGCAGGGCGGTGCGCGGCGGTGAAGTCCAAGGGCGCCAAACCCCGTACCCGCCGCCGCGGCGCCGCCCACCACGAATACGTCCTCGAGAACGTGTACTGGGACGCGGGCACCGCCCGCCTGCTGCCCCGGCTCATCCGCGACCGCACCCGCGGCCCTGTTTTCGTGACCCACCGCCGGCCGGGGCCCGGCAAGTACCTCGCCGACCGCGACGTCTGTCCCAACACCGGCCTGGCCCGGCTGTCCTACGACCAGGCCCGCGACCTGCTCGACGCCGCCACCGCCGTCGATGGACCCCGGACCGGCTGGGACCTGCACGAACTGCGCCACTCCGGCCTGACCCACCTCGGGGAATCCGGGGCCAGCCTGCTGGAACTGATGGCCAAGTCCCGCCACCGCAAAGCCGAGAACCTGCGCCGATACTTCAAACCGTCCCCACAGGCGATGCGCGAGCTGACCTCGATCTTGGGCCCGGGAGCCGAACGCCGACGCTGACCAGCAGCTACGTCATATCCGTTGGTTTTTCGGCGGTTACTACCGGAACCCCGGTATTCCCGGCCAACGTTCAGATGGCGGTCGACTGGCTGCGCAACGACCGTATTCCGGCGCCGTTGAAGGCAGTGGCCTTGGCCCCCAGATTCCGCTGGTCCTCGCCGCACGCAAGGTGCACAGAGCCGACAACGGTCGACCCTGGGCGAGGCCGCCGGTCGAGCCCCGCGAGCCTGCGGCGCGCTGCCCCGATACGCGCGATGATGGAAGGGTGCGCACCCGCTATCACGATCACCTCGAGCAGTTGGCCGATCAACTGCGGGTGATGTGCGCACGCAACCGCGAAGCCATCGCGATGGCCACCGACGCCCTTCTCGGCGCGGACCTGGAACTGGCCGAGCGCACCATCGACTACTGCGCCGAAACCGTCGCTATGCGCGAGGAGACCGAGCATGCCGCGATGACACTGCTGGCGCTCGAAGCCCCTGTCGCGGGAGAACTCCGGCGGGTGGTGACCGCGCTGCAATTGGTCGACGACCTCACCCGTATGAGCGCGCTGACCGAGCACATCGCCCGCGCCGCGCGGCGCAGGCATCCCGCCGACGCGGTCCCCGAACCGGTGCGAACTCTGGTGACCCGCATGGGGGAGACCGCGGTCGACTTGGCGGATGCCGCGGTCGGCGTACTGACCACCGCCGACCCCGGCGACGCAGCGGACCTCGACGCGCGTGACGACACGATGGACGACCTGCACCGCGACTTGCTCGCGGCGATCCTCGCCGACGAATGGGACAACGGCACCGCCGCGGCCGTGGACGTCACCCTGCTGGGCCGCTACTACGAACGTTTCGCCGACCATGCCGTAGAGGTCGGCCGCCGCACTCTCTATATGACCACCGGTCACCGCCCCGACGACGCACCCGCGCACTCCGGCTAGATCGAGGCCAGGCGCAGCGAACACCGGCGACGATGCGGCCTGCCCGCAGATGCCGGCTGAAATCTGCCGCAGCACAAAAAATCCAGGCCGGTCCCGAAGGGCCGGCCTGGATTCCGTCGATGCCGATCAGGCAAGGTCGAACCGATCGTTCTCGACCACCTTGACCCACGCGGCGACGAAGTCGTTCACGAACTTCGCTCCGGCGTCGTCCTGGGCGTAGACCTCGGCTACCGCGCGCAGCACCGAGTGCGACCCGAAGATGAGGTCATTGGCGGTGGCGGTCCACTTGGCGGCGCCGGAGGCCCGGTCGAAGCCTTCGTAGACGTTCTCCGCGGACTCCGACGCCTTCCACTCGGTGTTCTGGTCGAGCAGATTGACGAAGAAGTCGTTCGTCAGCACGCCCGGCCGATCGGTGAACACGCCGTGACCGGTGCCGCCGTAGTTGGCGCCCAAGGCGCGCAAGCCGCCGATGAGCACCGTCAACTCCGGAGCGGTCACGTCCAGCATGTACGCCCGGTCGAGCAGCAGGCGCTCGAGCGGGGCTTTCTCGCCGGTCCGCACGTAGTTGCGGAAGCCGTCGGCCCGCGGTTCCAGAACCGCGAAGGAGTCCACGTCGGTGTTCTCCTGCGTCGCGTCCGTCCGCCCGGGAGAGAACGGCACGGTGATCTGATGACCGGCGTCCTTGGCGGCCTTCTCGACTGCCGCGGAACCGGCCAGGATGATCAGGTCGGCCAGCGAGACCTTCTTGCCGCCGGAGGCCGAACCGTTGAAGTCCTGCTGGATCTGCTCGAGCACCGGCAGCACCTTCGCCAGCTCGTCCGGCTCGTTGACTTCCCAGTTCTTCTGCGGCTCGAGGCGGATCCGAGCGCCGTTGGCGCCGCCGCGCTTGTCGGTGCTGCGGTAACTGGCCGCCGCGGCCCACGCGGTCTTGACCAACTGTGCCACCGACAGACCGGACTCCAGCACCCTGCTCTTGAGCGCCGCGATGTCGGACTCGTCGATCAGCTCGTGGTCGACCTCGGGGACGGGATCCTGCCACAGCTGCGGCTCGGGGACCCACGGGCCCAGGTAGCGGGTGATCGGGCCCATGTCGCGGTGCAGCAGCTTGTACCACGCCTTGGCGAAGGCCTCGGCCAGTTCCTCGGGATGCTCCAGCCAGCGACGGGTGATCTCGCCGTAGATCGGGTCCTCGCGCAGCGCCAAGTCGGTGGTCAGCATCGTCGGGGTCCGTGCGGGCCCGTCGAACGGGTCGGGGATGGTGCCCTCGCCCGCGCCGTCCTTCGGCTTCCACTGCCATGCCCCGGCGGGGCTCTTGGTCAGCTCCCACTCGTAGCCGTACAGGTTCTGCAGGAAGCCGTTGCCCCACTTGGTCGGCGTCGACGTCCAGACGACCTCGAGGCCGCTGGTGATGGCGTCCTTCCCCTTGCCGGAGCCGTAGGCGCTCTTCCAGCCGAGGCCCTGCTGCTCGATGGGTGCGCCTTCGGGCTCGGCGCCGACCAGTCCGGCATCGCCCGCACCGTGGGTCTTGCCGAAGCTGTGGCCGCCGACGATCAGCGCGGCGGTCTCTTCGTCGTTCATCGCCATGCGGGCGAACGTCTCGCGGATGTCGCGCGCCGCGGCCACCGGATCCGGGCGGCCGTTGGGCCCTTCCGGGTTCACATAGATCAGGCCCATCTGGACGGCGCCGAGGGGGCCCGCCAGTTCGCGGTCACCGCTGTAGCGCTCGTCGCCGAGCCAGGTGTCCTCCGGACCCCAGAAGACCTCTTCCGGCTCCCAGATGTCGGGGCGGCCGAAGCCGAAGCCGAAGGTTTTGAAGCCCATCGACTCCAGGGCCACGTTGCCGGCGAACACCAGCAGGTCGGCCCACGAGATCTTGTTGCCGTACTTCTGCTTGACCGGCCACAGCAGGCGGCGCGCCTTGTCCAGGTTCGCGTTGTCCGGCCAGCTGTTCAGGGGCGCGAAACGTTGTGCGCCCTGACCGCCGCCGCCGCGGCCGTCGGCGATGCGGTAGGTGCCCGCGGCGTGCCAGCTCATCCGGATGAACAGGCCGCCGTAGTGGCCGTAGTCGGCGGGCCACCAGTCCTGCGAATTGGTCATGACCGCCGCGACGTCGGCCTTGAGGGCATCGACATCGAGCTTCTTGAACTCTTCCGGGTAGTCGAAATCCTCGCCCAGCGGGTTGGACTTGGACGAATGGGCGTGCAGCACCGAGACATCGATCTGCTCCGGCCACCAGTCCTTGTTGCTGCGGGGGCGATGGTCCGTCTTCGCGGTGGGGGACGGGATCGCCGGGTTCTCGCTCTCGCTCGCGCTGTGCGTCTGGGTGTCAGGATTGGGTGGGCGGCTATCGGATGACACAGCATTCCTTCCTGAAATGAGTGATGGGGGCTGCGATCACGGATGTGATCTGGAAGCTTGTCTTGCCACACAGTCGGGGCACAGGCCCCAATAGATGACCTCGGCCTCATCGATCGAGAACCCGCTGTCGTCGGACGCGGTCAAACAGGGGGCGTCGCCGATGGCGCAGTCGACATCGGCGATCACCCCGCACGTCCGGCATACGACGTGGTGGTGATTGTCACCGACCCGCGATTCGTAGCGGGCGACCGATCCGGACGGCTGGATACGCCGGACGAGGCCGGTGGCGGTGAGCGCGTTCAACGAGTCGTACACCGTTTGATGGGACACCTCGGGCAGCGCGGAACGCACGGCGCGGATGATCGACTCCGTGTCGGCGTGCGGATGGTCGTGCACCGCGCTCAGCACCGCGACCCGGGGGCGGGTCACCCGCAGCGAAACTCCTCGCAGCATCTGCTGGAAGTCCGAGGCCGTTGGCATGCACGGAAGTCTTGTCCGTTTTCTGGAACGAGTCAAGAGTTTGTTTCGAAGTCGCAACCCCCGTTGCGCGGCACCGGGCGACCGCGTGCGCAGCGTACCCAGCGACACGTCATGCCCGGGAGCGTTTGCCCAGATCCGATCTCAGAGCGCCGCACGGCGGATCGAGTTGCCGGACCACGAGCGGTCCAGCGGCCGCTGAAACCGCTCCTGGTCGGGCGCTATGGTGTAATGCCGGTCATGGGCGGGGATCGGTGCGGCTGCGGCACAGCGGCGACAGGTGGCGATCACGTGCCAATGCGTGGGCCGGCATCAAGGCCGGAACACCGAACGAATGCACCCTTCCTTCTTGTGCTTGAAGATGTCGTAGCCATACACCGCATCGCTGAGCGGCATGTCGTGGGTGATCAGATAGGACGGGTCGAGGTCGCCCTGCTGAATGTAATCGAACATCCGGGGCACGAACCGCTGACCGTATTGTTGTGCGGTGCGAATGGTGAGACCTTTGTTGGTCACCGCGCCCATGGGGAATTTGTCGGTCAAGCCGTAGATGCCGAGCACCGAGACGACGCCACCCTTCCGGCACGCGAGAATCGCTTCGCGCAGTGGGGTCGCACGATCGGATTCGAGCCGCAGCAGCTGTTTGGCTCGATCGTAGAACTGCTGGAGCCCGGTGCCGTGGCCTTCCATTCCGACGGCATCGATGCAGGCGTCAGGGCCCCGGCCACCGGTGCTCTCGCGCAGGGTCTCCTGGACGCTGTCGACCGCGGTGTAGTTGATCGTTTCCGCACCGAACTGCTCACTCGCCATGCTCAGCCGCTCGGGAAAACGGTCGATGACGAAAACGCGGTCGGCGCCGAGCAGGCGGGCGGTGTGCCCGGCCATCAAGCCGACGCCACCGCTGCCCCAGACCGCGACGGTGTCACCCGGGTGGATGTCACAGAATTCGGCGCCCATCAAGCCCGTCGGCACCGCGTCGGACAAGAACAATGCCTGCTCGTCGGTGATGCCTTCCGGGATCCGGAAACAGTTGACGTCGCCGAACGGGACGCGGAGATATTGCGCGTGGGACCCCTGATAGCCGCCGAAGGGGTGGGTGTAGCCGTAGATGCCGCCGGTGGGGTAACCGAAAACCGGTTGTTGCAGGGCGCTGTTGGGATTGGTCGTGTCGCAGAGCGAATACAGTTCGTGGTCGCAATACCAGCACGAGGAGCACCCGATGAACGACGGGACGACGACGCGGTCGCCCACCTTTGTCGAAGTGACTTCGGTGCCGATTTCGACGACTTCGCCCATGAATTCGTGTCCGAAGACGTCACCTTCCCGCATTCCCGGCAGGTATCCGTCGATGAAATGTAGGTCGGACCCGCAGGTGGTGGTCAGCCGAACCTGCACGATGACATCGTGCGGATTGACCAGCCGCGGATCGGGGACGGTCTCAACAGCCAGATCGTTGACGCCGTTCCAGCAGAGCGCTTGCATGTCGCCTCCTGTTCATCGAGCGGAAGAGCGGGCGCTCGGATTGTGGGCCAGGGTGGGTATCTCGCCGGTCTGCAGACGGGCTCGGGCCCGGTAGAGGGCGGTGAACATCGCCGCACCGGTCAGCAGGTCGGGCAGCGGGGTGCGCGCCCGCATCGTCACCTCCGTCCCGAGGTCCTGCGGCGCGTCCCGGAAGCTCAGTTCGATCTCGAGGCCTTCGGCGGACGTGGCGTCTTCCCCGGCCGAGCCGACGAACCGGAGGTGCCCTTCGTCCGCGCGCAGCGTGGTCTTCCAGGTCGTGCGGCCGTCGGTGCCCGACTGCAACGTCCACTCGTAGGTGGACGGTTCCGTCGTCCGTACCTCGGCGACGTCGCCCAGCACCTCGGACAGCTTCGCCGGGTCGCGCCAGAATTGCTGGACTTCGGCGCGCGGACGGGCGATCGTCACCGTTTGACTGCTCGAGTAGCTGCTCGCCGACTCGATCACCCGTCCCACCAGATCGCTCAGCAGGTGTTTGGTGTCATCGATGTAGTGCATGAGCCCTCCTCTCGCTCTCCGTCGTCGCGGGTCTTGCGCGCTCGAAAAGCGCCGTGCCTGCGGTCTCGCGGACACGGGATGTCTGCCGCAAAGGAACGCGGCTGCCGCAAGTCCTGTGCGGTCTCGGAGCGGCTACCCCGGGCCGCCGATGCCAAACCGCATTCGCCCGGAAGCGTCGAATCCGGGCAGCGTCCGACGTCGCTGCACCGCGTCGAGACAGTGCCGTTTCGAGTCGACCGATAGCGACAGGGCCTGCCACTCCGGCGAAGTGCGTCGGGAGCCTGATCGCGCCACCATGCCGCGCCTTGACCGATCTCGCGGGCTGCGCGAGGCGGGCAACGGCAAGTGCGGTCGCCGTATGGGCGCTTCGCACCTTTCCCGGCGCCGGTCAGGGGTGTTCGCGGGGTCAGAGGTCGCCGCTCACCGAGGGCGGCCGATCTCGGCCTTCTTCGCCGCCAGTCGCGCGGTGAACTCGGGAGATTCGAGGGACGCGACCTGAGGCCCGATCTCCGCGTCGACGGCGTCGGCGTGGGCGTCCAGGTTCGCGGTGTGGCGCATGGTGCGCTTGGTGGTGAGGAGCAGCTCGCGCGGCGCTTCGGCGGCGCCCGCGGCGAAGTCGAGCGCTCCGGCGAGCAGCGCGTCGTGATCGCCGTCGATCACCCGGTGCGCCAATCCGGCGTCGAGTGCGGCCTCGGCGCCGAGGATCTCCCCGAACAGGGTCATCGCGACGGCCCGTTGCCGCCCGACGGCGTGTTGCAGCATCCAGGTCATCCCGCCGCCGGGATGGAGGCCCAGCCGCAGGAACCGCGCGTCGAACCGGGCGCCTGGCCCGGCGATCCGGATATCGGCGGCCAGCGCCAGGTTGAGTCCCGCGCCGACCGCGGCGCCGCCGACCGCCGCAATGGTGGGCAGTGCACAGCGCGCGACCGCCAGGAAGCCGTCGTAGATCACCCGCAGACCCTCCTCTCGGGCCGCACCGAGCGCGCTCAGATCGGCGCCCGCGCAGAATGCGGGCGGGGTTCCCGTGACGATCACGGCGTGCACCCCGGTATCGCGCTCCGCCTCGGCCACCGCGGCGGCGAGTTGCCCGGACAGCGCCGGTGTCAACGCGTTACGCCGATCCGGATCGTGCACGGTGATGACCGCGACCTTGTCCCGCCGCTCACTCCTGATCTCCGCCATGAACCGGATCGTAACCGCCTCGGCTCGGCCGATCGGTTCACGCGGCACGGTTGTCGAGCCAGGTCCGGTAGCGGCGTAGCGCACGACGCTGGAGCGCGGTCTCCTCTAGGAGAGCGACTTTGGGATTGATGCCGGGGCGCGTGCGCCGGCCGACGCCCAGGCGGCGAAGCTGGCCGGCGCCGACTACATGATGTTCACCGGCTCCACCGCCAGCGGCCGCCGGATCGCCCGCGGAGCAGGGGAGCGCCCGATCGGAGCATCACTGGAACTCGGCGGCAAGAACGCGATGATCGTCCTCCCGGACGCCGACATCGAGAAGGCGACCGCGGGAGCCGTCGCCGCCTGCTTCCCGTCGGCGGGTCAGCTGTGCGTGTCCATCGAGCGCCTGTACGTCGCTGAGCAGATCTACGACGAGTTCGTCGCGGCCTTCGTGGCGCGCACGCGCAAGCTGCGCTTGGGCGCCACGTACGACTTCTCCGTCGACGTGGGTTCGCTGACCACGCCCGCGCAGCTCGAGACGGTCACCGAGCACGTGGCCGACGCCGTCGCCAAGGGTGCGACCGTCCTCGCGGGCGGCCGTGTGCGGCCGGACCTGGGGCCCTTGTCCCACGAACCGACGATCCTGGCCGACGTCACGCCGGAGATGACGCTGTTCGCCCAGGAAACCTTCGGCCCTGTGGTCTCGATCTACCCCCTACCGGGGCGTGGGGGAGGCGATCACCATGGCGAATGCCACCCCGTACGGCCTCAACGCCGTCGTCTGGTCCCGCAACGGGGCCCGGGGGCGGGCAGTCGCGGCTCGGTTGCGCGCCGGCACCGTCAACGTCAACGAAGCTTTCGCCGCCGCCTGGGGCAGCATCGACGCTCCCATGGGCGGCATGGGCGACTCCGGACTCGGTCGCAGGCACGGCGCCGACGCGCTGCTGAAGTACACCGAACCGCAGACCGTCGCGCAGCAGCGCCTGCAAGGTTTCAGCCCGCCGCGCGGTGTCACCCATGACCGGTGGTCCCGAATCTCGACCCGCGCACTCCGGACATTGCGACGGGTGGGTGCACACTGAATCGACCGAGTGCGTACCAGTGATGAGACCACGTGGAGAAGTAGATCAACGACGCACGAAGGAAGATCACGCATGACCAAGCGCATCTTGAACGTCGTCACCAACGTCGGCCACTACGACGACCCGTCCCACCCGACCGGACTGTGGCTGTCGGAGCTCACCCACGCCTGGCAGGTCTTCGAAGAGCACGGATTCGAGCAGACCATCGCCAGTCCGGCGGGCGGTCTCGCTCCCTTGGAACCGCGGTCGCTGAAGTTCCCCAGCTACGACAAGACCGCGAAGGCGTGGCGGGCCGATCCGGCGCGGATGGCGCTGCTGGAGAACACCGCGAGCCCCGACCGGATCGACTCGGCCGACTACGACGCCATCTACTTCACCGGCGGGCATGGGGTGATGTACGACTTCCCCGACAGCGAGGGCCTGCAGCGCATCACCCGGGAGATCTACGAACGCGGTGGGATCGTCGCCTCGGTCTGCCACGGCTACTGCGGCTTGCTCAATACGAAGCTCTCCGACGGCACGTACCTCGTCGCCGGACGCAGGCTCACCGGGTTCGCCTGGCAGGAGGAAGTCCTCGCCCGAGTGGACAAGCTCGTGCCCTACAACGTCGAGGACGAGGTGAAGAAGCGCGGCGCCCGCTACGAGAAGGCCAAGCTGCCGTTCGTCCCCCACGCGGTGGCCGACGGGAATCTCGTGACCGGGCAGAACCCCGCATCAGCGAAAAGGACCGCGAAGAAAGTCGCCGCCCTCCTGTGACTCACCTTCATAGGCGCCCGGCCCGCATTCGGCCGACACGTACACCGACCGTGCGGCAGATCCCGTCGCGGATCCGATCCAACCGCCGCCGATAGGTCCGGGGACGCCGGTCGGTCGCGCGAACCCGAAACGGCAATCCTCCAGCCGCTTCAGCCTCTTCGATTCGCACTGAGTCGAAGGTCGCCGCGTGCAGGGCAGAAAGGTGGTTCGCGCGGTCGGCGTCGTCGACGCGCCCACCTTTCGGATCGTGCCGAGGACAACTCTCGACACGAAATCACGCATGCTCAACGATCGCTGCACTGCGACGCGCCGGTGCGTTGCCGATCGATGAGGGAGAGTGAGCGTGAAAGCGCGCAGCAGGTGCAAGTCGTCATTCCGGAACTCGCGGAGGAACTCGGTTTCTTCGACGGCAAAGTGAAGCTGGAATGGCAGCGCAACACCATCAGCGGCCCGCAGGACATCCAGTCGGCGGCCACCGGGCAGGTCGATTTCGGCGGTGCGTTCGGAGGCGCGGTCGCAAAGCTGGCGCAGGGCGGTGCGCCGATCACGGCGGTGGTGAACTACTACGGATCCGACGAGAAGACCTTCACCGGGTTCTACGTTCCCGAGAACAGCCCGATCAGAACGCCGAACACCGAGGACGCCGTCCGGCGCGGGCAGGTCGACGTCGCGGCATTGAGCGGGCAGTTCCAGCAGCGTGCGATCGCCAATGGCGGATTGCGTCCGGTGTTCACCGATTACGAGGAGTGCGGCCCGTTCAACGGCGGGCAGTACGTCTTTCGTAACGACTTCATCGCCAAGAATCCCGACAGTGTCCGGGCTTTCGTCGACGGGGTGGCCAAGGCCATCGAATGGCAGAAGACGACTCCCCATGACCAGATCATCGCGAAGTTCACCGAGATCATCGAGAAGCGGAAGCGTTCGGGCGAGGACGCTTCGTCGGTGAAGTACTGGCAGTCGGTCGGCGTGCCCGCCACCCACGGCGTGATCGTCGATGCCGATTTCCTGCGCTGGGAGGACTGGCTGCGGGATACCGGCGCGATCAACGGCGCGTTCGAGCCGTCGAAGTTCTACACGAACAAGTACAACCCGTACGCGAAGTAGCGCGTTGGACAGATCAGGCTCCGCTGTCGCGCGAGCCTGATCTGTCGGAACTACAGCTTGAACGCACGATTGATCCGTTTGGGCCATGAGATGTATGTCGGGATGTATCGAGCCATGACTCCGGCCCCGAGCGCCGATACGCCGCCGATGGTCAGGACCGCTACGGCCAGCGGACTGATCGCTGTCAGTCCACTGATCGCCAACGGCCCGACGAAATAGCCGCCGTCATGGGTGAGCCGCCACGCCGCGAGGAACTCGGCACGGCCGGCGGCGGGCGCGATGTCGGCGCCGATGGTCATGATGACCCCGTTGCCGATTCCGTTGCCGATCCCCATGACGATGGCCGCGATGCTGAGCGTCAGCGCCGAATCCGTCAGCGGCACAGAGATATACCCGAGCCCCAGAATCACCAGCGAAGGCACCGCTATGAATCGCCTTCCGTAACGGTCCATCAAATGGCCGGCCGGATAGGCGCACACCACATCGAGCCCCGCCCCGATACCGAAGATCAGACTCGCGGTGGCGGCATCGATTCCGACGTGGTCGGCCCACAGTGGCAGCACCGCCTCCCGGGACGAACGTGCCGCGCCCATCAACAAGGAACCGGTGCCCAAGGTCAGCAACAGTCGACGATGGGTGCGGACGACTCCGGCAAGCGACAGCGGCGGGCGCGAATTCGCTCCGGCTGCCGAACCCTGCGGATCCGGCAGCCTGGCCATCAGCCATCCGGCGATCATGATCGCGATCAACTGGACCACGAATCCGCCGCGTGTGCCGAAGCCGATGATCGTGGCCGCCCCGAGAAACGGTCCGACGAAGAAGCCGAGGCGCATGGCTCCGCCGAACAGCGACATCGCGCGCGCTCTTCGCTCGAAGGGAACGACCTCGGACAAATAACTCATCCGGGCGAGTCCCCATACCGCGTTGGACAACCCGACAATTGCCAGACCGACGCCCAAGGCCGGTACCGTCGGGGCGAACAAGCACAACAGCACCCCGATCGAACCCGCGGCGCTCGCGGCGATGATCGATATCCGCTCCCCGAGCCGGGCAACGACCTGACCGGCGGGAATATCGCCCAGTATCTGGCCGAGGCCGACCAGCGCGACGGTCAGGCCCGCGACGGCCGACGACGCACCCAAGTCAAGGGCGGTGAGCGCCATGACCGGCGCCGCGGCTCCCATACCGATCCCATACGCCGCCGCGGGCACGTAGACGGTGAACAACCATGGCCGAAGCGAAGCGATTTCGACCGAAGTCTCGTCCTGCCGCGACGCGGTCATGGGCGCACTCGGGAATTCACGGGCAGAACTGCGCCGCATCGCGGATCACGCGGAGGATTCATCGAGACCCGGAAGTATAGGGCGTCAAGAACTTCGCAACCTTCAGAGATAGGATCATGGGACCATATGGTCCGCAACTGTACGGATATCCCTATCGCTGCCACATTGTGAAAATCGGCGTGATTCTAACCGGAGACCGCCGGGATTCCTGGAACAACCTGCGAGAGCTGTTCTCCGGGCCGTTCATCGCCACGCGATCCCGCTATCAGGAATCCGTCGGGGCAGGCGTCCGGACGGCGATTTCGCCGCTCAATGCGTAGTCGCCGGACAGTCGCAGCCCGTCTCCGCTCCAGAATCGGCCCGGGTCGTACCAATCCGGGCTGCGGTGCTGCGGCAGCAGGCCCATGGCTTGATAGGTGGCGGCGACGATCTCGGCGCAGTACGCGTTCTCCAGTTCCCGCGCGGCCGATCGGTCCCGCGTGCGGCGGGGGAGGCGTGCGCGGCCGCGTAGCCAGCGCCCCGCCATGCCCGCGGTGGAGGGGAACGGGGTGCCGTCGAGCCGGGCGATGGCGCGTAGCACGCTGTCCTCCATCTCCCGGCCGGCAGGAGGGTTCAGCTGGCGCAACCAGGCTCGCTGGCCGTAGCGGTGGGCCCACACCAGCACGGCGTCGCGCAGATTGTGCAACTGCGCGCCGCGGTGGGCGGTTCCCGACCACATGTCGGGCAGGGACCGTCCGAGTTCCGCGTGCCAGATCAGCGCGGGCAGATCATCGATCACCACGGACATCCCGACATGGTTCACCGGACTGTTGGTCGTCATGCGGATCACGCGGTCGGCCGTGGAATGCCCACGAAACAACCAGATGTCGCCCGTTCTGGTGACCTCGACCGCACGGTCGAGACTGATGCCCGTCCCCGTCATGGTCGTAGCCTATGCGGTATGAGGTGGTGGAAGGCAGTGGGATTGGCGGGTGTGGCCGGTGTGGTTGCCACCGGTGTCGTGGTGGTGCGCGCGGAGCGCCGCCGCCGTGCCTACACACCGGACCAGGTGCGCGAGCAACTGCACGCGCGATTGGCCCAGGTGACTCCGGAGACGGTCGAATCCGCCGCCGCGCAACCGTGGGGCGCGTTCGATATCCGTGGGCTGCTCGGGCGATTGTTCCGTCGCCGGGCACAGCAGCGGAAGTAGTGGCGCCGCTGCCCTATGAGGCGATGCGAGCCATCGGCGCGAAGCCCAGTTCGGCGAGCGCGGCCGCGCCGCGGTCGGCATGATCGCCGCCGGCCAGTACCCTGGTCCGCGCCGCCTGGTAGGGGCAACCGGCTGTCTCGAACGCATCCGCCGTGGCGAGCAGCCGTTCGTGGTCCTCGGACAGCAGTGCTTCGGCTCGCTGCACGATGGCGCCTGCGACGGGATTTCCGGCGACGACGGTCCGGGCCTCGGCCAAGCGCTCGACGGCATCGGCAGCCCCGGCGAGCACACCGGCTTCGGCCCGCAGCGCCACATACCAGTGCAGCCAGATCCAGGTGACCCATCGCCACACCTCGCGCGGCTCGGTCGCCATCCGTTCGAGTGCCTCGTGCACCTGCCCCCGGTGGAGCAAGGCGAGAGCGTCGAAGACCGCGCCGTATCCGTGCGTGCGCGCTGGTGACGTACCGAGCCCACGAACCACCGCGTCCCACTCGCCGCGAGCTTCCTGGTCGTCACGGAGCTGGTGAATCATCGCCACACCGGCCACCGCCGGACCGAGACCCGACTTGGCGGGATCGCCGATTCGTTGCCATGCCTCGAGGAAGCGAACACTCTGGGCGCGAACGTCGTCGACGTTGCCCGCCAACGCGTCGGTCACCAGCAGCCAGCTCGTCGCGCGATGTCCGACCTCGGCCAGCAAGGGATGATCCGCGAGCTGTTGTGCCCATCGGCGGGCGCTACGCAGGTCCCCGGCGCCGAGCTCGGCTTCGGCGGCCTCACCGAGCGCGTCGATCAGCTCAGGGGTGCCGACCGGAGTATGCGGGGTGGACTCCAGCAGCACCATTCGCCGTCGTGCGACGGCCGCGGCGGTGAAGGTGTCACCGGCCAGGCTGTGGGCGCCCGCGAGTGTGTCCAGTGCGGCGGACTCGGCAAGCGGATCGCGCGTACGGTGCGCGAGTTCGACCGCACGCTCGGCCCGCGCCACGATCTCCGGCACGTCGCCGGACGAGTGCTGCGCGGTGAGCGCATCGGTGAGCACCCGCCCGGCCTCGGCCAGCGCCACAGCGGCCCGAGCCGCCGGATCGTCACCGGCGAGCTGCTGCGCCTCGGTGATGAGTGCGGTCGCCTCCTCCGGTGGCAGGGGACGGACGAACTTGCTGGCGAACCGGTACGCGTTGGCGGCGGCGGTCGCCAGGTCGCGGGCCGCGCCGGCGGAGTCACCGGACCGGAGGGCTGCCTCAGCGGCCGCGCGGTGGAGGCGATGCATGTCGTCGCCCCGCATCTGGCATCCGGCCGCGGCCGCGGCGTGCCGGAACATCACGGCGGCGGTGGCCGGGTCGTCCGCGAGTGCGGCCGCCTGCTCGTAGCGCATCTGGGACTCGCCGATCAGATTCCGGGTGAAGCACAGTTGCGCCATGTGCTCGGCCAAGCGGGACGCCTCCGCGCGCCGCCCCGGTTGGTCGGCCGCCCACGCCATCGCAGCCCGGAAATCATCGGCCACCGCGTCGAATCGTGGCCGCCATTCCGCGCGTACCACCGTCAGATCGGCAGCCACGGCCAGACACCAGCTCAGGTGACGAGACCGGATATCGGCGAGTTCACCGGCTTCGGTGAGCTGCTCCGTTCCGTACTGACGAATGGTTTCCAGCGCCCGGTATTCGGTGCCGGCCGGGGACGCCGTCACCACCAGCAGGCTCTGCTCGGCGAGCCGGGCCAATCCGTCGGCGACAACGCTTTTCCCGGAGGCGGCCACCTGCGCGGCGGCCGCGACGGTGAACGACGTCATGAACACCGACACCCGCCGCAGCAGCACGCGATCGTCGGGCTCCAGCAGGGCGTGGCTCCAGTCCAAGGCCGCTCGGACCGACCGGTGCCGCTCCTCGGTGCGCGAGCCCCCGGCCAGCATCCGGAGTTGATCGGACAGCCCGGCTTCGAGGCCGTCCAGTCCGAGTGTGGTCCAGCGGGCGGCGGCCAGTTCGATCGCCAGCGCGACGCCGTCCAGCCGCGCGCAGAACGCGGCAACCTGGTCGCGCAGCGCCTGATTCGGCGGCCAGCCGCCTGCCTCCGCGCGCTGCATGAACAACTCGACCGCATCCGACGCACCCTCGCCGGCCAACGACATCGGCGGGACCGTGTACGCCCGTTCGAACGGCACCATCAGCCGCGCGCGGCTGGTCGCCAGTACCGTCACCCCGGGACACGTCGCGAGCAACCGCTCGAGGAACGGCGCCACTCCGTCGCGCACATGTTCGCAGTTGTCCAGCACGAGCAAGGCGTGGCGGTCGGCCAGCGCGGCGGGCACCGACTCGTCCATGGCGCGTCCGGGCTGCTCGCCGAGTCCGAGGGCGAGGCCGACCGTTCCGGCGACCGCGGACGTGTCGGGACTGGTGAGGGGGACCAGGTCGACGAACCACACGCCGTCGGGGTACTCGCCGGCCAGCTCCGCGGCGACCGTCAGCGCGAGCCGGGTCTTGCCGACCCCGCCGGGACCGACCGCGGTCACCTGCCGGTGTTTCCTGATCATCGCGGTGAGCTCGGCGCGCTCCCGGCCGCGGCCGACGAACGTGGTCAGCGGGGTCGGCAGCACCGGCGCCGGGCGCGACCGGTCGGGGCGAGCCGGAGCGGACGCGCGCTGGGCCAGCGCCCTTCGGTCCGGAACCTCCAGCTTGCGCAGCAGTGAGGAGACATGACTTTCCACGGTGCGCACGGAGATGAACAGACGCGCACCGATCTCTGCGTTGCTGAGATGGTCCCCCACCAGCGTCAGCACCTCGGCTTCCCGAGCCGAGATCTCCACCGTCGCCACCATGGCACCGATTCTGCCGCATTCCCTCCGGCCCGGACTGCGCGGTCGGTTCTACCCCGGGATGCTGCCGTGGATGATCCGTGCGTCGATCCGTGGCCGGTTCCGTGGTCGCCACGGATGTGGATCGGTGGTGCCGGAGGAGATGCTGTGAGCACACCCGGTTCACCTCGGCAGACGAGCACCGGGACCACCTGACCGACGACTCGAAGGAGTGAACGTGCCCAGCTCTCCCACGCAGGGAATCAAGACCGTGCTGCATCCCGTGTCGGACTTGGCGGCGGCCAAGACGCTGTACACCGCCCTGCTCGGCGTGGCGCCGCAGACCGACACGTCCTACTACGTCGGCTTCGACGCCGAAGGCCAGCACATCGGGCTGGTGCCGACCGGCGGACCGCAAGGGATGACCGCGCCGGTGGCCTACTGGCACGTGCCGGACATCGAGGCGAAGCTCGCGGAGGTGAGCGCCGCGGGCGCCACCGTCACCGAGTCCGCGCACGACGTCGGCGGCGGCCGCCTGGTCGCCACCGTCACCGATACCGACGGCAACGTCCTCGGGCTCATCCAGGACCGCTGAGCGCCGAACCGGCCACCACCCTCATCCGCCACACGCCACGAAGGAAACCAGCTCATGACCACGCAGCAGACCACCGCCCGCACCAGCACCAAGACCAAGGCCGCCGTCGGATTCACCGACGAGGAGCGAGCCGCGATGAAAGAGCACGCCGCAGAGCTGAGGACGGCCGCGCGCCGCGGCTCGCGGGCGGCGAAGGCGGACGGGGAGAACGACGTCCTCGCGAAGATCGCCGGGATGTCGGAATCCGACCGCGTCATGGCCGAGCGGCTGCACGCGATCATCAAAGCCAGCGCTCCGGACCTGTCCCCGAAACTCTGGTACGGCATGCCCGCGTACGCCAAGGACGGCAAGGTCGTCTGCTTCTTCCAGAGCGCGGCGAAGTTCAAATCGCGCTACGCCACCTTCGGTTTCAACGACATCGCCAACCTGGACGACGGCACCGTGTGGCCGACGGCTTTCGCCCTGACGAAGCTGACCGCGGCCGACGAGGCGAGGATCGGCGACCTCGTGAAGAAGGCGGTGGGCTGACCACCGCCGCCGGCCCGGCGGGCGAACTGTCGGCCGACGTCAGGTCACGATGCGGAGGGGATGTTCGAGCAGGTCTTTCAGTTGCTGGAGGAATTGCGCGGCCACGGCTCCGTCGATGACGCGGTGGTCGGCGGACATGGTGACGCGCAGGATCTTCCGGGTCACCACCTGGCCGTCGTCCAGGCGCAGTTCGTCGGTGGCGGCGCCGACGGCCAGGATGGCGGCCTCCGGTGGGTTGATCACGGCGGTGAAATGCTCGATACCGAACATTCCCAGGTTGGAGATGGTGAAGGTGCCGCCGCTCATTTCGTCGGCGCGCAGCTTGCGCTCGCGGGCACGTTCGGCTTTGTCACGGCTTTCGGCGGCGATCTCGGACACGCTCTTCCGATCCGCGTCGCGCAGCACCGGGACGAGGAGGCCTGCGGGGGTCGCGACTGCCATGCCGAGGTGAATACCTCGGTGCCGCCACACCTTCTCACCCGCGAACGAGACATTGACCGAAGGGTTACTCCGCAGCGTCACGGCGACGGCTTTGATCAGCAGATCGTTCACGCTGACCTTGGTGCCGGTCGGAGCCAGCGTGGCGTTCACCTGGGCACGGAATCCGAACAGCTCGGTCACATCGACGGCAGCGGTCAGATAGATGTGCGGAGCCTGCTGCTTGCTCTCGGTGAGCCGCGTGGCCGACACCCGTTGGATGCCGGTCAGCGGAATTTCCTCGTAGTCGCCTGGGGCCGGAACCGAGATGTCCGCCATGGGAGCGGGGGCGGGTGAGGTCGGCGTATCGAGTTGGGCTGCACGATGGGCGGTTTCGACGTCTTGACGGATGACGCGTCCACCTGGACCGGTGCCCACCACACTGGAGATGTCGACACCGAGTTCGTCGGCGACCTTGCGCGCCAGCGGCGACGTCTTCTTCCGATCCGCCGTTCCGCGGGAACCGGCGACGGATTCGCTGACGGCGGCAACCGGAACCGATCGGGAATCCGACACGGCGCCGTTGTCGCGGACAGCCGGCGCGACGGGTGCGGCGGCCGGAGCGGGTGCGCTACCACTCGAGCTGCTCACGGCGGCTCCGCTGCCGTCGCCGATGAGCCCGATGGGCGTGCCGATCGGCACCCGAGCACCCGCTGCGGCGAGGATCTGCTCGAGCACGCCGTCGTCGTAGGCCTCCAGTTCCATGAGGGCCTTGTCGGTTTCGATCTCGGCGAGGACTTCGCCTCGCTGGACCGGATCGCCCACTTGCTTGAGCCAAGAGACGATGACGCCTTCCTCCATGGTGTCGGAGAGGCGGGGCATGGTGATTTCGGGCATGTATGCGTCCTCTGGTGTCTCAGCGTCGCTTGCCGACGGCCGCGAGGGTTTCCACGGCGGCGCTGTAGAGCGAATCGGCCGACGGCAGGGCGAGCCGTTCGAGCGGCTTGGCATAGGGGAGCGGCACCTCGGCCATGGCCACCCGGCGCACCGGGGCGTCCAGATAGTCGAAGGCGCCGTCGGAGATGGAGGCGGCCACCTCTGCGCCGATGCCGTAGGTGAGCCAGTCGTCCTCGCCGATCACCGCGCAGCCGGTCTTGCGGACGGATTCGACCAGCGTGGCCCGGTCCAGCGGACGAAGGCTGCGCAGGTCGACGACCTCGGCCGAGAAACCGTCGGCGGCGAGACGCTCGGCGACCTCGGAGCACACCGTGGCCATGCGGGAGTAGCCGATCAGCGTGATGTCGGAACCGCTTCGCGTCACCGCGGCCTTGCCGATCTGCGCAGCCGGAAGGCTTTCCGGCACTTCGCCTTTGGTGTTGTACAGCGACAGGTTCTCCAGGAAGAGCACCGGATCGTCGTCTTCGATGGCAGCCTTGAGCAGCGCCCGCGCGTCGGCAGGGGTGCTCGGTGCGACCACCTTCAAGCCCGGGACGAACGCGTAATACAGCTCCACGTTCTGCGAATGCGTCGCGCCGAGCTGTTGGCCCCCGCCACCCGGGGTGCGGATGACCATCGGCACGCTGGTCTGCCCGCCGAACATGCCGTAGATCTTCGCGGCGTGGTTGACGATCTGATCCAGCGCCAGCAGCGAGAAGTTGATCGTCATGATCTCGACGACCGGACGCAGGCCGAGCATGGCGGCACCGATGGCGGCACCGACGAAGCCCTCTTCGGCGATGGGAGTGTCGCGTACCCGCTTCTCGCCGAATTCGGTGAGCAGTCCGGCGGTGATCTTGTAGGAGCCTTCGAAGACGCCGATCTCCTCCCCGATGAGGAAGACATCCTCGTCGCGCCGCATCTCCTCGCGGAGGGTTTCGCGCAGCGCTTCACGATAGGTCATGACAGCCACGGTGGGCTCCTTAAGCGGTGAAGAGCGGGTCGGCGGGCAGGCGGCGCGAGTCGCCCGCCACGGGCGTCGCGTAGGTGAAGTCGAACAGGCTCGACGGCTCCGGATGCGGGCTGGCATCGGCGAATTCGACCGCGGCGGCGACCGCGGCGGCCACCTCGGTTTCGACCGCGGCCACGGTCTGATCGTTCAGCACACCGGCGGCCAGCAACACCGCACGCCAGCGGTCGACGGGATCGTTGCTCCGGGCGGTCGCCACCGCTTCCTCGGTGCGATATTTCGCCGGGTCGACCACGGAATGCCCTTTGAGACGGTGACTGACCGCTTCGAGCAGCGCGGGTTTCCGCTCCCGTCGCGCGGTTTCGATCAGCTCACCGGCCACCTCGCGGACGGCGAGGACATCGGTGCCGTCCACGCGCTCGCCACGCATGCGGTAGGAGGCGGCACGCTTCCACAGGTCCGGTTCGGCGGAGGAGCGTTCGACCGTGGTGCCCATGCCGGTCTGGTTGTTGATCACCAGGAACACCACCGGCAGGTTCCACAGGGCCGCGATGTTCAGCGACTCGTGGAACGCGCCGATGTTCGTCGTGCCCTCGCCCATCTGGCACACCACCACGTCGTCGTCGCCGCGGTAGTCGATGGCCAGCGCCGCGCCGACGGCCAGCGGAACCTGACCGCCAACGATGGCGTAACCGCCGAGCAGGCGGGTCGCGGTGTCGTACATGTGCATGGAACCGCCCCAGCCCTTGGAGGTGCCGGTGGAACGGCCGTACAGTTCCGCCATGACCCGGCCCGGCTCGATGCCTTTGGCCAGCGCGTAGCCGTGCTCGCGGTAGTTGGTGAACAGGTAGTCGGTGGGGCGCATGGCCGCGCCGAGCCCGACCACGGTGGCCTCTTCACCCAGGTTGAGATGGCAGTATCCGCCGATCTTGGCTTGCTGGTAGCTCTGCGCGGTGCGCTCTTCGAAGCGGCGCACGAACAGCATGTCGCGGTACAGCCCGCGCAGCGTATCGGGATCCTCGGCAGCGAGGCGTGTGTCGGCCTGATCCATCGATGTTTGCGCGGCGCGGTTCGTCCGGCTCTGTGTGGCCGCAGACCGCGTCGTCTCGCGGCTCGGTTTGCGAGAGGTGGTGCTGGTGGTCACGGCAGGTCTCCTCAACGCTTGCGGGGCGCGATGTGCACGGGCAGTCCGAGTCCGGCCAGGGCCGCCTCCATGCCAATCTCGCCGAGGGTGGGGTGGGCATGGATGGTGTCGGCGAGTTCGTCGAGAGTCGCCTCCAGCGAAATGGCCAGAGCCCCTTCGGTGATCAGGTCACTGGCCGACGGTCCGATGATGTGCACGCCGAGCACTTCGCGGTGCCGTCGTCCGGCAACGATTTTGACGAAACCTTCGGTGTCGCCGAAGGTCTGGGCCCGGCCGAGTGCCGCGAAGGGGAACCGCGCGGTGACGACGTCGTGCCCGGCGGCGCGGGCCTTCGCTTCGGTGAACCCGACGCCGGCGATCTCGGGGTGGGTGAAGGTGGCGGCGGGTATCACGGTGTAGTCGATGTGCGCCGGGTGGCCGGCGATCACATCGGCGGCGGTGAGCCCCTGATGCGAGGCGACGTGTGCGAGCAGGGCGCGCCCGGTGACGTCTCCGATGGCGTAGACGTGCTCGACTCCGGTACGCAGCTGTTCATCGACGGGGATGAAACCGCGAGCGTCGGTGCTTATTCCGGCGATGTCCAAGCCGAGGCCGGCGGTGTTGGGGCGGCGCCCGACGCCGACGAGCACCACGTCCGCGTCGAGTTCTCGCGCGTGCTCGCCTGCCACGGTAACGCGCAGCACGTCGGCCTGCGCGATGGACTCGACCGTGGAACCGGTGAGCACGGTGATGCCCCGCTTGGTGAACGACCGCCCCAGGGCGGCGCCCACATCGGCGTCCTCGAGCGGGACCAGGGTGTCCTGCATCTCGACGATGGTGACCTGAGAGCCGAAACTCGCGAACAGGCTGGCCCATTCCGCGCCGACCGCGCTGCCGCCGATGACGACCAGTCGTGCGGGCACATCGGTCAGCCCGAAGGCACCGTCGGAGGTGATGACGCCCGGCAGGTCCGCGCCCGGAATCGGCAGCCGCGCAGGCACCGATCCGGTCGCGATGATCACGTCCTTCGCGCTGATCGTGCGGGTCGCGGTCCCGGTCGGTGCGGCGGCATAGCGAGGGCCGCCGGGGAAGATCGGCGATCGACCCGCCTCGAACACTTCGACACCGGTCGGGCCGGTGAAGCGGGCGTGCCCCTCGATGACCGTGACACCGTTCGCGGCGAGCAGGCTCGCCACACCGTCGGTGAGTTGCTTGACGATGCCGTCTTTGCGCTGGCGCACCGCGGCGAAGTCATAGCGTACATTGTCGGCGTAGACGCCGAAATCGGCTGCGGTGGTGAGGGTCTTGAAGATCTCCGCCGAGCGCAGCATCGCTTTGGTCGGAATGCAGCCCCAGTTCAGGCAGACTCCGCCCGGGCGCTCCTTCTCCACCAAACCGACGCGCAGGCCGCGTTGGGCCGCGCGGATGGCCGCGACGTATCCGCCCGGGCCGCCGCCGACCACCAGTAGATCGAAATCCGGCACTCGTGGTGCTCCTCGTCCTCGATGATCAGATCCACCGCCGGTTGTGGGGTGGATCATCGCTATCGAGTGTTGCCGTAGCGGAGTGCACAAACAATTGCCATCAAGCCCAGTAGTGCGTTTGTCGAATTGGGCGCTGAGCCCAATCGGGTGCGGCCCGTGCCGTGGGATCAGGCTCTGTCCGGTGCCTCGACGAGGTCGAGCGCGGCCAGCGCCAGGGACAGTTCCACATAGTTGCGCTGGCCTTCGAGCGGGCGGCCGAGCAGGGTCGAGACGCGGTGGAGTCGATTGATGACGGTGTTGCGATGGCAGTGCAGTCGCGCCGCGGCATGGGCGGCGGAGCAGTCGTGCGCCAGCCAGGCAGCCAGGGTGTCCAGCAGCGTCCTGCGCTCGGCGGCGGCCAAGGCCAGGATCGGACCGAGCGTGTGCGCGACCAGCATGTCGGTCAGGTCGGTCGAGCGCAGGAGCAGCGCGTGCTGGAAGCGCTGATGCAGCGGTACGAGTCCCGTCGTGTCCCGAGGCAAGGTCTGCAGGGTCAGCAGTGCCCAGCCGTGCGCCGTGCCGACCTGCGCGAGCCCGCTCACCGCGGGAGAGGCGCCCGCACGTCCGCGGATGCGCGGTTCGATCCGTCGTAACACGGCGGCGACGTCGTGGCGCTCGACCGCTATCAGCCCCACCGTCGAGTCGACGCGATCGTGCCACACCGACCGGATGCCGATCGCCGCCAACGCGGCTTCCGTGCCGGTGTGCACCGCCTCTGCGCCGCCGTCGGCCACGACGACGAGGTAGGCGCTGGCGACCGGAAGGTTCAGTTCACGGGCGGCGCGCGTGGCGAAGGTCGTGTCGTGGGCGCGGCCGGCGAGCAGGTCCTCGAGCAGAGCGTGGCGGCGGCGTTCGTCGCTGCGCAACTGTTCGAGTTCGGTGCGGCGGTAGGAGGTGACCAGCGACGAGGACAATCCGTCGATCACCGCCCACAACGCGGTGCCGACCGCGCGAATCGCGCCGGGGGCGAGTTCGTCCGCCTTGTCGAGCAGGACCTCCCACACGATGCGGCCGCCGAGCCGGAAGGTGCGCAGCATGGCTTCGAGCGGTACACCCTGTTCGGCGCGGCGGCGGCCGATGGACGCGGCGACTTCGTCATCGAACGCGGTCGTAGGAGAGCCGAGCAGGTCGAGGATGCGGGTCACGTACCGGCGGCAGCCGTCGACCAGGTCGGCGCGGGCGACCGTCGAGTAATCGGTCCATTCCGGGTTGTCGGTGAAGATCTCCGCGATCAGCCGGTCGGTCAGAGCCGGAATCTCCGCCCGGCAGGCGCCTACCAACTCCTGTGTGCACGTTGCCGGGATCGCCTTGTTCGATGTCGACATGTCGCTCGGAGCCCTTCTCGTCGGCCGTGCCCACGACTGCGCAGGCGGCGGCATGTCCCGACCGTATCGGGTCGGGACGATTCGTTCGGCGGGGAGTGCGGGTATCCGGATTCGCGGTTGGTCCCGGCTTTCGCCACCGCGGATGCGGCAATATGCTATGGATCGTGTCGAATCTACGGATCAGTGAAGCCGCCGCGTTGCTGGGCGTCAGCGACGACACGGTGCGTCGATGGATCGATCAGGGCCGTCTCACCGCGGTGCAGCTCGACAACGGCCGCAAAGGAGTCGGCGGCCGTGAGCTCGCCGAATTCCTGCGGGCCAATGCCGAGGCGCCCGCGCCCGGTGCGACGGTGGCCGCGTCGGCCCGCAATCGAATGCGCGGAATCGTGACCCGGGTGGTGAAGGACACGGTGATGGCGCAGGTGGAGATGCAGGCCGGACCGTTCCGGCTGGTGTCGCTGCTGAGCCGTGAATCGGTCGACGAGCTCGGCCTGGAAGTCGGCAGCGTCGCTGTCGCGTCGGTGAAGTCCACGCACGTCGTCGTGGAGATACCGGAAAGTTGACGAGGGTGGCAATGTTTCGCAAGTTGGGTGTCGCGACCGCGACCGTGCTGGCTGTCGTGACCCCGACGGGCTGCGGCTCGCAGGACACGACCGAGCACGCCGACGGGCAGCACGTGTCGGGCACGGTGACCGTGTTCGCCGCGGCCTCGCTCACCGAGACGTTCGGCGAACTGGGCAAGCGGTTCGAGGCCGCGCATCCGGGTGTCGAGGTGGTCTACAGCTTCGGCGCGAGTTCCGCACTCGCTCAACAGATCATCCAAGGCGCACCGGCCGACGTGTTCGCCTCGGCCGCTCCGAAAAACATGCAGCAGGTGCGCGACAAGGGCGAGGTCACGACCGCGCCGGTGACCTTCGTGCGCAACCGGCTCGAGATCGCGGTCCCGAAGGGCAATCCGGGGCGCATCACCGGGTTGGCCGATTTCGGCAAGACCGAGCCCAAGCTCGCGTTGTGCGCGGAGCAGGTGCCCTGCGGTGCCGCGGCCCAGACGGTGTTCGAGACCGCGGGCATCACTCCGCAGCCCGATACCCGCGAGCAGGACGTCAAGGCGGTGCTGACCAAGGTCACGCTCGGGGAGGTCGACGCCGCGCTCGTGTATCGCACCGACGTCCACGCCGCGGGCGGCAAGGTCGAGGGCATCGACTTCCCGGAATCGGCCGTGGCGATCAACGACTACCCGGTCGCGCCACTGGCGCATGCGCCGAACGCGGCGGCCGCCGCGGCCTTCGTCGACTTCGTGACCTCGGAGAAGGCCGAGTCGGTCTTCGCCGCGGCGGGATTCGACACCCCGTGATCGCGCCTTCGCGGCGGCGGGCGGTACTCGGACGGCGACCGGTCGCGCTGATGCTGCCCGCCGTCTGCGGGCTGGCGTTCCTGCTCGTGCCACTGATCGGGCTGCTCTGGCGGGCGCCGTGGGCCACCATGCCGGATCGGCTGTTCAGTGCCGAAGTCGGCCGCGCGCTGCGGCTCTCCTTGGTGTGCGCCACCGCGGCCACAGCGATCTGCCTGGTGCTCGGCATTCCCCTGGCCTGGGTGCTCGCGCGCGCCGCACTGCCGGGGCGCGGGCTGATCCGCGCCTTGGTCACCGTGCCGCTGGTGTTGCCGCCGGTGGTCGGCGGTGTCGCGCTGCTGCTGGTCCTCGGCCGGCGTGGGCTGGTCGGGCAGTACCTCTACGAATGGACGGGTGTCTCCCTGCCGTTCACCACCGCCGGTGTGATCGTGGCCGAAGCGTTCGTGGCCATGCCCTTCCTGGTGATCTCCGTGGAAGGAGCGCTGCGGGCGGCCGATCCGCGCTTCGAGGAAGCGGCAGCCACGCTCGGCGCCACCCGGTGGTACGCGTTCCGCCGGGTGACGTTGCCGTCGGTCCTGCCCGGCGTGGTGGCGGGCGCGGTGCTGTGCTGGGCGCGTGCGCTCGGCGAGTTCGGCGCCACGATCACGTTCGCAGGCAACTTCCCCGGCCGCACGACCACCATGCCGCTGGCGGTCTATCTCGCGCTGGAGACCGACCCGGACGCCGCGATCGTACTCAGCCTGGTGCTGCTGGCCGTCTCGGTCGCGGTGCTGGTCGCGATGCGCGAACGCTGGATACGGGGGGCGATGTGAGTTTGGCGGCCGATCTGCGCATCCAGCGCGGACGTTTCGCGCTCGAGTTGCCGCTGCTCGCCGCACCGGGCGAAGTGGTCGCCTTGCTGGGGCCCAACGGGGCAGGCAAGACCACGGCTTTGCGTGCCCTGGCGGGGCTGATCGCACTGACCGCCGGCCATATCCGGCTGGACGACGTCACCTGGGATGCGCCACCGTCGGCCTTCGTGCCCGCCGAACGCAGGCAGGTCGGCGTCGTATTCCAGGACTATCTGCTGTTCGGGCACCTGTCGGCGGTGGAGAACGTCGCCTTCGGCCTGCGCGCCCGCGGTTATCGCCGCGCCACCGCGCGGGAGCGCGCCACCCGATGGCTCACGCGTGTCGGACTGGCGGATTACGCGCAGCACAAACCCCGGGCGCTGTCGGGCGGGCAAGCCCAGCGGGTGGCACTGGCCCGGGCGCTGGCCATCGAACCACAGCTGTTGCTGCTCGATGAACCACTCGCCGCCCTGGACGCGGGCACCAGAGTCCAAGTGCGCTCGGACCTCGCTCACCACCTGCGCGATTACCCTGGCCACACCGTCCTGGTCACCCATGACCCGCTCGACGCCATGGTCCTCGCCGACCGGCTGGTCATCCTCGAGGACGGCGCCGTCGTCCAGCAGGGTCCGCCGGCGCAAGTGGCGGCGACGCCCCGCTCGGATTACGTGGCCACCCTGATGGGCCTCAATCTCTACCGCGGCAGCGCGCGGGGCGCGAGCGTCGATCTGGACGGCGGCGGCAGCATCACCCTCGCCGAACCCACGCAGGGTCGCGTCCACGTGGCATTCAGCCCCAATGCGGTGAGCCTGCACCCGCAGCAACCTGTCGGCAGCCCCCGCAACAGCTGGCCGGTCACCATCACCGGGATCGAGCAGCACGCGCACATCACACGCATTCGTCTGGACGGGGCGCCACCTGTTCTCGCCGACATCACGCCGGCCACGGTGGCCGAATTGCACCTGCATCCGGGGCAGCGACTGTGGGCCGCGGTGAAGGCCACCGAAACCCGTTCGTATCCGGCGTGACGCCCGAGAGTTGTGGCCGAACCTCGGTCACTTTGCTTCAATCGATGTATGTGCAGGTGGATGGCTTATTCCGGGGAGCCGATCCTGGCCGAGGACCTTTTGTTCCGGCCGGTGCACTCGTTGATCGATCAGAGCTTGCACTCCCGGCTCGGGGCGACGACCACGAACGGTGACGGGTTCGGGATCGGATGGTACGGCGAAGGTCCGCGCCCCGCGGTGTTCAAGGACATCGAACCGGCGTGGAACGACCGCAACCTGCGGGAGGTCGCGGCGCAGGTGCGCACGCGGCTGTTCTTCGCGCACGTGCGCGCGTCGACCGGAACGGCGGTGCAACGCAGCAACTGTCACCCGTTCCGGCACGGGCATTGGTTGTGGATGCACAACGGATCGGTGCTCGGTTTCCACCAGTTCAAGCGCGATCTGGTGACGGCGGTCGAGCCTGCCTTGTTCGCCGACATCGAAGGTTCGACGGATTCCGAAGTGCTCTTCTTCCTGGCGCTGACCTTCGGGCTCGTCGACGACCCGTTCACCGCGGTCGCCCGCGCGGTCGGCTTCGTCGAAGACGTCGCCCGCGCCCACCAGGTCGACGCCCCGGTGCAGATGACGGTAGCGACCACCGATGGCGACTCGATGTGGTTCTTCCGATACTCCACCGAACGGCGGTCGCGGTCGCTGTACTACTCCAACGACGTCGCGAAGGTGCGCGCGCTGCATCCGGAGGTGCAAGCGTTGCGCGAGCTGGGCGAGGACGCCCGCTTCGTGGTCTCCGAGCCGCTGCGCGACCTGCCCGGGGCGTGGAACGAGGTCGAGGAATCCTCGGCAGGCGTCGTCCGCCTCGGCCACGACGAAACGCGTCCGTTCCAGCCGATCGCCCCCTGACCTCCCGGCCGTGCACTTCCCACGGGAAGACGGCGAATCCGATTCCGACGCTACATGTTTGGTCCGGCCGGGCCGCAGGACGGACAGATGTCGCGACGGTTAGGCTGCCTTGTGCGCGGACTGTCGTCGGTATCGAAATTGTGGTCGGTGTGGGCGGTCACCCGCATACTGATGGTGGTGTTCACGGGAGTGACCGCACTGCCGCACAGCATTTGGGACGCTTCGGCCGCGGACTTGACGCTCTACCGCGAATGGGCCCAGCTCATCGTGGAACACAACGTCTTTCCCCTGGACGACGAGCGGTGGCAGTACCCGCCGGGAGCGGGCGCGTTGCTGGCGGTGCCCTGGCTGCTCGGTGGCGGGTTCGGATACAACTGGTTGTTCTTCGCGCTGGTGGCCGCGGCGGACGCGAGCGTGCTCGGCTTGCTGCTCCGGGCCGCGCGGGGTGAGCACTCGGCCACGGCGCAGGCCGGGCCGTGGCTATGGACCATCGGTGTGGCGTTGCTGGGGCGGGTCTGTTACGGACGATTCGACCTGATCGTGGCCGCGGCCGCGGTGGCGGCACTGCTGTGGTCGACGCGCCGCCCCGCCGCGGCAGGCGCGGCCGCTGCCGCGGGCGTGCTGCTGAAAATGTGGCCGGTGGTGGTCGTGCTGGGTTTGCGTCGGCGGGCGCTCGGGCGCGTGAGTGCGGCGACGATCGGTGTCGGTGCGGCGGCGGCCGTAGTACTGACAGCATGGGCTCCCGGTGCGTGGTCATTTCTGGAGTTCCAGTCGAAGCGCGGCCTGCAGATCGAATCTGTCGCCGTCACACCACTTTTGATTGCCCGCTTGATGCACAGCGGTTGGTCCATCGTGCATCGATACGGGGCAGACGAGTTGGTCGGGCCCGCGGTGTCGGCCGTGGCTCGCGGCTGCGTGGCCGCCACGATCGTCGGCGGCGCGGTGTTGCTCGCCATCTGGTGGCGCATGCGGCCTCCGGCAGCGGATCTGGCGTTGGCCGCGGTGCTGATCGCCTTGGTGACCAGCCGGGTACTCAGCCCGCAATACCTGGTCTGGGCCGTGGCGGTGGCCGCGGTCTGCGCGCTCGACCCGCGCACCACGCAACGGCCTGTGCTGCTGATGGTGCTGGCGACGGCGCTGCTGAGCCAGGTGGAATTCCCGTTCGTCTACGACCGGGTGGCCACCGGAAGCTGGCCGGGAGTACTGGTTCTGACAGTGCGCAACGGCCTGCTGCTGTATACGACCGTGTGGTCCGTGGCACGCCTGTGCCACAACACGTCTGGGCAATCCGGCGAAAACGGGGACCAGCGAGCCACTTCCGCGCTGGCGGCCGCCGCTTCCCACGGCGAGAGCGTTCGCGAGAGCAGTGCAGTTCCGGCCGGCGGCTGACGACGTGAACGACTGACCGCAGTCGATCCGACCGGCACAGCCGCCGACCTACCGCAGATCGCTGCCTTCCGGCGTGGCACAGTCGCGGCGGGGGCGGGCTTTCGGATCAGAGCTCGGAGACCAGGCTCGCCGCGGCGTCGATCGCGGCGGCCTCGTGATCGAGTAGGACGTCGCCACCCTGTGTCGAGACGATCGGCGTGTACGGGTCGTCCACGAATTCTTCGCCGAGCAGTTCACGCAGCACCGCGAGCCCGCAGAACGGAACGTAGTGCGGGCTGTAGCCACCTTCTTGCACGAAGGCGATACGGCCGGAGCTTGTTCCGTCCGCGATCTCCAGCATCCGCCGGGTCAGGTGCCGGAAGCCGCCGCTGGTGACCATCTGCCGAGCCAGCGGATCGAGAATGCTCGCGTCGAAGCCCGAAGCGACGAGGATCAATTCGGGCGCGAAGGTGCGCAACGCCGGCTCGACCACTCGGTCGATCGCATGGAGATACGCGGCGTCACCGCTGCCAGGGGGAAGCGGCACATTGATCGCGTAGCCGTATCCGTCACCCGAACCACGCTCCTCCCGGTAACCGGATTCGGGCGGGAAACAGAGATGCTGGTGGATGGAGATGGTCAGCACCGAGGGATCCTCGTACCAGATGTCCTGAGTGCCGTTGCCGTGGTGGACATCCCAGTCGACCACGGCGATCCGCCGCACGCCGAGGACTTCTTTCGCGTAGGCGGCGGCGATGGAGACGTTGTTGAAGATGCAGAAGCCCATGCCGGTAGCACGGGTCGCGTGGTGCCCCGGCGGATTCACCAGCGCGTAACCATTGTCGACCGTACCGTCGACCACCCGCTCGACGAGCGCGATCGCCCCGCCCGCCGAAAGCGCGGCGATCTCGTAGCCGCCCCTGCCGAAGGACGAGACGCCGTCGCCCGCGTCCCCTCCTTTCGGCTGCATGCTCTCGGCCTTGATCCGCTCCAGATGTTGCGCGGTGTGCACCCGCAGTATGTCCGCCTCGGTGGCGGGTGCCGCATCGATCGAATGCAGCTTTTCGAGCAGGCCGGATACCGCCACCAATTCGTGGAACCGCCGTTTGGTGTCCGGATGCGCGAGGTGATGGCCGATCGGCTGAAGACCGACCGTGACGTCGGACGGGAACAAGCTTCCGCTACCCGTGTCGGCCCACCCGTAGAGGGTGTTCCACACGTAACCAGTTGCCATGGAGATCTCCTGCAGTTGGCGGACCACCACCGTCCGCCTGGTCCGATCTTGGTCTCGGGGGCGACCGCGCCCATTACAAGCACAGCAGCGACCACACCGCAACTGGGAAGCTTGTCACCTGCGGCGGCGCAGGCAAATTTTCCACCAGCGGGGAGGCTTCCGGTCGGGGCGCAAGCGGGTTCCGGGAAAGATGGCGTGTCGTCAGCACCCGGCAGCCGGCCCGGCCTGGCAGCTCAGCGTGAGAGGGAATCGAATTCGATGAGGATGAACCGAACACTTCGCCTTGCCATCGGGGCGATCGCCGTCGCCCTCGTCGCGACCGCCTGCGGTGGCGGCGGCGACGCCGCGACCACCGAAGATCACGTGCGCGAGGGCAAGTTGACCATCGGCATCAAGTTCGACCAGCCCGGTCTGGGCTTCCGCGAGGCGGACGGCTCGTTCCAAGGCTACGACGTGGAGATCGCCAAGTACGTGGCAGGCAAGCTCGGCGTTCCGCCCGAGGGGATCACCTTCAAAGAAACGCCGACGGCGCAACGCGAGACGATGATCATGAACGGCGAGGTGGACTTCATCGTGGCCACCTACTCGATCACCGAGGAGCGCAAGAAGAAAGTCGATTTCGCCGGACCGTACTTCATCTCCGGGCAGGCCCTCCTGGTGAAGAACGAGACCACCGATATCACCGGTGTCGAGTCGCTGACCGGCAACAAGAAGCTCTGCTCGGTCAAAGGCTCTACTCCCGCGCAATACGTCAAGGACCACTACGCCAAAGACGTACAGCTGGTCGAACTGGACAATTACTCGCAGTGCATCCAAGCTTTGCGCAGCGGCGCGGTCGACGTGGTGACCACCGACGACATCATCCTCGCCGGCTTCGCGGGGCAGGTGTCGGGCGAACTGAAGCTGGTCGGCGATACGTTCACCACCGAGAAATACGGCATCGGCCTGAAAAAGGGTGATCAACAGACCCGCGCCAAGATCAATGACGCGATCGAGCAGATGGTCGCCGACGGTTCGTGGCAGAAGGCGTTCGAGAACACTATCGGCCCGCTGCGCGGCTCGACTCTGACGCCACCCTCGGTCGATCGATACTGATGCGCCTGCACGCGCGGGTGGCTCGGTGCGACGAGCGGGTCCCGGGCGCGAGGCAATGCCGTAGACCCAGCCTGAAAGGGTTCAGGAAGTCGGCTGCTGCCAGGCGGCGGTGTATCGGCGCTGCGCCGCCGCCTGTTGCCCGCCGTCGATCTGCCGGATGACCGGCACGAGCAGAGCCGCGGTCAGCGCGAAGAACCCGGTCGTCGCCCACCAAAGGATCGGCTGCTGCAGCAGCAGCGCGAGCCAGGTCCATATCCAGGTCGTCAGCCAGCTCAGCCACCAGAACGCCACCAGCGGGCTATAACCCGCGCGGGCGGCCCCACCCGGACGGCCGGCTCGGTGCACGTCGCCGACGACAAGAGCGGGAAGGACGAGATTTCCCAGGGGGAGAAACCAGCTGCCGAGCGTCCAGCCACGCCCGAGCGTATGCACGTTCGGGTCCGAGTGCTCGGCATTGATCCTGGCTCGCCACAACCAGCACAGGAACAGCACCCCGGCGAGCATGAGCGTGAAGCCCCAAATGAGGATCCCCAGGAGGGTGAGGGGTGCCCACGCGTCCATCGCGGCCTCGTATTCCGCCGTGCCGGTGGGGGTTTCACGCACCGTCTGGTAGTTGGGCGACGCGACGGCGATCAGCGCCGGGCCGACGAACACGGTACAGCTCAGCACGGCCGCGACGCTTCCGAGACCACCAGGCGCGAGCTGCGGCACCGGGCGTCCGCCCGGAACCGATGGTGCCGCGGCGGCCGCTTCCGGCTCCGGGTCGGCGCCGATGTACTCCGCCCGCTCGGCCTGCCAACGCCCGATCCGGGTCAGTAGCACAGTGAGCAGGCCCGCCGCGACGGTGAGCAGGATCAGGCCCGTGAAGTGGACCAGTAACCCAGCATCTGCGGACCCCGCCGCATCCTCGAGTCCGCGCCTGACGCCGATCGAGAGAAGGTAGGCCAGGAAATACAAAGTAGCTGCGAGGACGAAGGAGAACCACCAGACGACGACGTACCCCGTCGTCGAGGAGGGGGCCAGGCGCATGGCGTTCCGTGGGGTGGCCGGGTCGCTCGCCCGCTGGATATCGTCGACCAGAATGGGCGGAACAATCCAGTTCACCACTGGGAGAAAACCTACGATGGCCCACGCACGGGGAAGCCGATGCTGTGCCGAGCACAGCGATTCGGCATTGCGCCGAGCACGGTAGACCCAGGTGATGAACAGCAGGCCCGTGACCATCTGCAAGCTCATGGCGATCCACGTGACGGCGCCGACGGCCGCCACCCACCGCTTCACCGAGTCCTCGGAGGCGCCGAATCCGTCCGCTTCCCATTCCTGAAGGCGCGCACTCAGCTGCCAGTTCAGCACCAATTCGACCGCGCGCAGACCCGTCACCGCTGTGGCCCCGGCAACGATGACGAGCCCGAGCCCGCGCACCGAGCGGAACGACGCCGGCACGCCCGAAGAGGAAAAGCCCGCTCTGCGTCCGTCTTCGGTGTGGCCCGTGACCATGATTCCCCCGTGACGTCAGCGAAAACAACCTGCCAGTATGGCATGGCCTCGACGCGTGGGCTATGCCGCGAAACCGGCCGAGCAGTTACCGGCGCTGCGGCAAGACCACCCGAAAAGTTGCGCACACTCTTTTCGACTCCGGCCGTGCCCGCACGGCTGGACCGGCGGTCACGCGATGCGGTAGGAGAAGAGTTTGTCCAACTCAGGACCCAGATCTTCGATGTCGAAGTCCCGCTCGTAGGTGACGACGATCTTGTCGGCCGGCAGATCGGGGGAGACCCAGTATTCCATCCCGCTGTAGGTCTTGCCGATGCGAAGCAGCCGGGTCGCGTCGATCTCTCGATCCCATCCGGGAATTCCGTCGGGAAAGCCGGCCTCGGCGGCGTAGGTCCGCATGGTGCGCGGGGACAGGATCCCGTAGGACTCCCAGTCCTCGGCGGTGTAACCAGCATGCACCTCGCGCAGGAAGATGCGTATCGGGGTGGGAATTCCCGCCCACAGCGGTGGCGTGGAATCGCGTGCGGAACCGGGGTCCCAACCGATCCACACCACCCACGGTTCGTCGACGCCCGCGGCGGCGTAGACGAGCACACACTCGCCGCGCAGCAGACACACGCGCACGTCTGCGAGCTGTTCATCGAGCGCCGCGGTGAATCTCGGAAGCAGTCCGACCAGATCGCTGTTCCACAGGGAACGCGCGAGCCGCCCGCGCTCGGCCGGTTCACCGGACTCCGCGATCGGGCGCCACTGTTCCGGGACCGGAGCGCTGTCCACCGTCGTGGCGTCGACGAAGACGACCGGGCTGTCCTCCTCGAGGGCGGTGACGATGTCCTCGGGGTCGATCCGGGGCACTATCTGCCTCCCTGAAATTCGAGGAGATCCTGAATCAAGCGCGTCAGTTCCGCTCTGATCCGGTTCTCCAGGGCCACCTGCGCGGCCTGCCAGTTCGGGTCGACCCCGAGTATGTCACCTACGCTGCGTGATCCCTTGGCCCGGTTCGCGGCAAACGACAGCCATTGCAGATCGAGCGCGGCATTGGCGACCATGATCATGTATTCAGGTGTCAAAGCGAGGAATCCTGGCATGTGGAACAGTTCGGCCAGCGGCACGACGTGGTCCAGCGATACCGCGGAGCCCCCTTTGGCGTCCTTGCCTATCCAGCCGCCCGGGTAGGCCGGGTCGCGATCGCCGACCGCGGGCCGGGACTGCCCCTGGAGTGGACCGGTGACCTTGCTCTTGCTGGGCGGACTGATCTCGCGCATGACCTCGTACAGTTCGCGAGCAGGTGATTGTTTCGGCACGGAGTATCCCTGCTTACCGCCGCTGGGGTAGGGCAGTGCGTATCCGGGCGGAACCTTGTTCTTCGCCGCGGTGGCTTTGTCCATCTGGCGCGGGGATGCCTGGGCCGGTAGGCCGGCATCCGCCAGTCGCTGCACCGTGCCGACACATCTGCGTAGATTGTCCTTGGCGCCGGCGTATTCCTGATTCAGCCTGCGCGCCTCGGCGTTGTACGCTTCGTACGCCGCTTGCTGGCGCGGATCGAACACATTAGGGCGCGCATTGTGTTGCGCGATGGCCTGTTCGACACGTGCTACAGCCACTTCTTGCGCTTCGCACAAACGTTTCGGTGGCGCGGGAGCGGGCTGCGTAGACGTCGGCAGCGGCGGAGGAGGCGGTTGAGCGCTCCCCGCCGGAGCGCCGACCAACGCGGCGCACACCAGGAGCGCCGCCAGCATCACTATGCCGAGGCGGCTGGATTCAGCAGGCCGATGCGCCATGGTCCCCTCCGTAATCTTCACGGTAGCACCGCTTTCCGACCATGAGCTACCGTGAAATGCGATCGCCATCGACCCGGGGGAGCAGGCGCAGTGACCGATTCACCACCACCTCGATTTCAACTCTCCCGTACCGGATTGCTCGTGCTCATCACGCTTTTCGCGCTGACGGGCATCGGCGGCGCTGTCGCCCTCGTGATTGTGCAGGTAGGAGCGGAAGACACCGACGATGCCCAAGTACGCGCGGTGATAGCGGATTTCGCGAGCGTCGTCGAGTCGGGCAGCACGCAGCAGGTGGTCGAACTGCTCTGCGCCGAGGAGGCCGCGACCTTTGCCGACCGCGTCTCCGGTGGCGAAGAAGCCGAGAAGGGCGGTTCGACCGAGGACGGCCGGCGGCAGCGCCCGGTCGACATCTCCGGCATCGTCATCCGGGGCGACATCGCTTCAGCTCAGGTCGCGCGTCCGCCTAGCGCGCCTCGGCCACTGTACCTGCGCAGGGAAGACACCCGCTGGAAAGTATGCGCACCGGCCGCGGAACAGTTCGGATAGAAGCACCGCCGTGAGGTGGCGAACCTACGTCCCCTGAACCAGATCGGCCGTGCCGCCATCAGCGCCGCAGTTCGATACGACGGCGACTGCTCGCCGACGAGCGAACACTTCGACCAGTTGGTGAGATACCAACCGGCTTTGGCGGTGCCGCGTGCACCCAGACCGCCGCAGTACCTCCGATATCGACCGGGATGCCGATCGGCGTCGGGTTGTACCCCGGCGACGATGCCGATGTCGTCGGGCCGCATATCTGAACCCGAATCGGCTGTAGGGATTCCTCCCAGAATCGAGCAGGTAGGCGTAGGTGCACAGCGGCAGCGCGGCCGCGTTGGCCGGGCGCCGATGCACACGCAGTGAGCGCCGCGCCGGGGCCGACGGACTGCGCGACGCCTATCAGCCCTGCGCGAGGCGCACTACCGCTGCGGCGGACAACGAAACTGCTCGGTGTATCTCGGTTTCCGTAGGAGGGCATGCGGGCGGTAGGCGTCGGCGTCGTACGGGCGCGGGTTTCCGAACCCGCGCTCTACTCCCAGGTCGCCGTGTCGGGGTCGATGCCGTGGGCGCGCGCGCTGGCGTCGATGATTCGACGGAACCACGCGGCAAGGCCGACGCGGATGCCGTCGTAGTGGGCGGCGAATGCCCGATCGGCCTCGAATCTGCGGCCGAGACAGACCTGCATCTGCCGGGTGAGGGGAAAGTACGACGCGAAAACTTGCCGGTGCCGCTCGACGAGTCGATTCGCTTCCGGGCTACCGGGTGTGACGCCCGCATCCATCGCCTCCCCGAGGGCGCGGTCGAGGCAGGCGATGTCGTTGGCGATGGCCTGCCATTCTTCCGGACCGCGAGAGGCTGACCGTTCGGCGTACTGCAACCATTGCGTCGTGTCTCCATAGCGCTCACGAGCTTGGGCGGGCCAGTCCGGGTTCCATCGGGGGCCGAAGAGCGCGGCCTGCTGCTGAACGCTCAGCAGCAGGCCGCGCTCGTGGGCGTCGATCATCCGATCCACTCCCGCCCCGAGCTGCTGGAGGCGGTCGATCCGTTCGTCGATCAGGGTGCGCTGTGCGCGCAATGCGCCGGGCACGTCCGCGGTCGGATCGTTCAAGATGGCCCGGACATCCTCCAACCCGAGGCCGATCTCACGGTAGACGACGATGCGCTGCAGGCGTTCCAGATCGTCAGCGGTGTAGAGCCGGTATCCGGCGGCCGTGCGCAGCGACGGTCGCGCCAGACCGCTCTCATCCCAGTGGTGCAGCGCGCGGACTGTCACGCCCAGACGCGCCGAGACCTGACCGACGGTCACACCATCGGCGTCGGTGGCATCAGGCATGCTCATCATTGTCGCCGCGACCGACGCCCGGCGCGGTGATCCCGATGGCCGCGAGGCTCCGCGCCTCCTGGCTCGCCGGGTCGAAGGGCTTCGCCGCGGTGAAAACGATCCGCGCGTTCTCGGGGGTGATCACCACGACATCGCGGGTGTTCCAAGGAGGATCCCGCGGGCTGTCGACCGAGTTCGGGCGCAACGCACGACAGGCCTCGACCAGGGGTTCGACCTGGTCGAGCACGCACGCGAAGCTGAAGGTGATCGTCGGCGCCTGCTCCGGAACACTCTCCGCCGCGACGAGAAGGGCGTCCTGGAAAGCCCATCGGCGCAAATGCACAAGCCTGCCCGGGATAGCGAACAGCTCGAAGAACCCGAGCCCACGGACCCAGAAGTCCACCGACGCCGCCAGATCGCTCGTGGGAATCGTCACGAACGCCGGCATTCCATAGATGCCTCGGAACGGCTCCGGCGCAACGGCATCCGGACCGGGGGTAGGTACGGGACTCATCTCGAAGGCGTTGTAGAACTCACTCATGCGCCCCACCCTTCAGCCTCACGCAACGTGAGGGTCAAGCGGAATTCCTGAGTTCGTTCGCGGCTCGCGCGGTCCGTCCGGCCGACGGACCCGGACAACGCGGCGTGCCGTTAACGATCGTGTCAACCGGTACATGAAACCTGTTTGGGCAGGTAGTCGCCACGATCACTGTTCTTGTTCGGTTGCCAGCTCGTGATTTCACCGAGGCTGTTTCGGGCCTTTCGGAACACTTTCGATGGAACGACTGCCGGAACGAGTATTGTTCCGGTTCGCCCAGGTCGCCCACCATCGGTGGCGACTTGACCGGCGCGGTATCGTGTTGTTCCACTTCCACGGAAGCGGAACAGACTGCCAACCGATGCCCGTGGTCGATCCGGAGAGGATGCTTGCGCTGCAGTCCGCTCGATAGGATTGCGTGCGGCTCGGGCCGGCTTCCGGATTACTGGGCCGATAACAGGTACCGTGTCGGCCTAGCCGCTGATCTCGCGGCGGCCTGGGTCGTTGGTGAGTAGCTGGGAGCAACCGGTGGATGGAAACGGGCAGATCAAACTGGGTCTGTACGAGCATTTTACCGGCCATCGCTATAACGTGACCGGGTTCGGGCATGCGGTCACTGGTGACGGTGCGGAGGAGCTGCCCGGCGCCGAGGTGGTCATCTATCACGCGATGTTCACCTCGCCGGTGTTCGGCGATCAGCATGTGTGGGTCCGGACGGTTAGCAACTTCACCGAGGAAGTGGACATTGACGGCCGCCGTGTTCCCCGATTCCGGTACGTGGGGACGGATACCCGGCCCACCCTCGCTAGCCAGCGGCCGTATACATAGCCGCCGGCAAGACAGGACAAGATGCGTATTCCAGCCGGTGCCGCCCCGCGGCGGACCCTTGCGATAGACGAGGTTCTTCCGTCAGTTGATCTCCGCCCCTTTGTCGGCGGCGTCCATACTGACGTGGAAGCCGTTGCAACGCTCGATATTACAGATCCAGGTACGGGTCGGGCGATTGCCCGGCTGCCAGCAGCGCAGCACGCGGACGTGCACCGTGCGGTCGGGGCGGCTCGGCAGGCGTTCGATGAGGGGCCCTGGCCCAGAATGACACCGACCGAACGGGGGGCGTGCCTTATCCGGCTGGCAGGGCTCATCGAACGTGACCAGGCCGAACTGGCATTGCTGGAATCGCTCGACACCGGCAAGCTCTTCGCTGGGGTCCAGAGCTGGGACATCGGCACCGCCGCCCAGACCTACCGTTATTACGCCGAGCTTGCTAGCCATGCCGTGGACCAGGCCCTACCCACACCTGACGGTGTTCAAGTGACCCTGCGCCGCGAGCCGGTCGGCGTGTGCGCCGTCATTGTCGCGTGGAACTTCCCGTTCGCTTGTGCGGCATGGAAACTCGCCCCCGCACTGGCCGCTGGGTGCACGGTCGTGGTCAAAGCGCCCGAGCGAGCGCCGCTGTCGCTGCATGCGCTGGCCGCTCGGATAGCCGAGGCGGGCTTCCCGCCGGGCGTGGTCAACATCATCACGGGGATCGGCCAAGTGGCAGGCACCGCGCTGGTGTCCGATCCGCGGATCGACATGATCAGTTTTACCGGCAGCACCGCCACCGCCCGCGCCATCACCCGCGCCTCGGCGTGGCGTATCCCGCCGATTGTCACCGAACTAGGTGGCAAGGGTGCGAACGCAGTCTTCCCGGACGCGGACCTGGACCGGGCGCTGGCTGCGACGGTAGACGGTGCGTTCGGCGTGGCCGGGCAAAACTGTTGTGCCGTCAGCAGACTGCTCGTCCACCGAGACATCTACGACGACTTCGTAAGCAGTCTCACCGACCACGCCCAGCGGCGTCGGCTCGGTGACCAGTTCGATGATGCCACCGAGCAAGGACCGCAAATCGACGAGACGCACCTGGAGGCAATCGACTCGATGGTTCAGGACGCGCTCGCTGACGGCGCCCACGCCGAAACCGGTGCAGCGCTCGGCCTACCCGGCCCCTTGCACTATCAACCTACTGTCCTGACCAATGTGAGCCCCCAGGCAAAGATCTCCCACGACGAGGTTTTCGGCCCAGTGGTGTGCATCTACCCGTTCCACAATCTCGACGAGGCCATCACCATCGCCAATAACTCCATTTACGGGCTGTCAGCCTCGGTATGGACCACCAGCACCGGTACCGCCGACCGGTTCACCGACTCCGTTCGGGTAGGCACCGTCTGGGTGAACTGCTTCGGATACTTCATGCCCCACATCCCCTGGGGTGGGGTAAAACTGTCCGGTAACGGACGCGAACTCGGGCCTGCCGGAATCAGCGAATACCTTGTCACGAAAACCGTCTGCCGCGCACTCTAAGACACCACCTGGTCTCGGCGCGACAACAACGTTGGTGCTGGTTCGATCGGGGCCGCGCCGTGCTCGTCGCGCGACGTCGCGTGAGCGATGGCCTGGGCTGATCAGCCGCCGCTGAGGGTGAGCCGGCTGGTCATGTTCAGCTTGACCTCCCCGTAGGGCAGGACGTGTTCCCAGAACAGCGGGGTCACCCCGCGCTTGTCGGCGGCGGTGACGAGGACCTCGCCGGTGTCGGGTCGTCAATGAGATCTTGGACCATCGGGGTGTTGATGTAGACCAGCGAGGCTCGCACGATTCGCAGGCACTGCACGCTCAGTTGCTGCCTGTCGGTCTGATACACCAGCTCACGCCAGTCCGCGCTCACCCCGCGATGAGCCGGGATCGTTTCCTCAGACGGGTATCACGCGCGAGCTACACCGCGCCAACACCTCTCGACCGGGTTTCGGAAGCGTTCATGTACCAGGTGACACGATTGTTAACGGCACCCCAACGCGCCGGGTGCGGCTCCGCCTCGTAATCCCCAGTTCTGCGATGTCGTCGCCGCCAAACGGCTCCGGGAGCTCGTATCTCCAGACATGCCGAGCTCTCGGGGGAGCGGTCAATCCGTGCGAATCCAGGCGGGCATGATCCGTGTCTCGCTGATTCGCCAGCCCGCCGGCGTCCGCACCGCAACGCAGGCCTGCCGGAGACCTCCTGTCTGGTGGGGTGGCTGACCGTCGCGGTAGTAGTACACGATCGAGTTCGACGAGACATCGGCCTGGTCGCCGTCCACGTTCACCAGCAGGTCGGTGGTCGTGTGCTGAGTATGTTGCCCTTCGACCTCGGCTTGCCGCATGTAGTCGACGACCTTATCGATGCCGCGGACTCGGATGCGCGGCGAATCGACCTCCACATCGTCGGTGAAGACGGTGCCGGCATCCTCCCACCGCTGCTCGTCGAGCAGGCGGGCGAAGCGGCTGAACAGATCGGCGATTTCGATGCGGTCGGCGATCACGGTATTCGTGGACATGACACCCCTTTATTGGAGACTCCAACATTGGCATCGCCAACTATACAGCTATTAGTTGGCCTTGCCAACGATCTGGGCTTCCCTGGAAGCACCTATGACCGCGATGCTGCGGACTGCTCGCTGAGCCCGAACACGACCGTAACGCGTTCGAGAACTCCCACTGCGCAGCGAAAGCCGGACCGCTCTCGGCACAATGTCCGGGTGAGTTACGAACTGTGTGATGATGCGTCGGCCGCCGACTGGCTCGTCGAGCAGCGCCTTCCGTGGCATCGGCTCGTTGACTCGCGGCCCAACGGGATATCCCGGTTATGCCCGGGTGAGGTTCATTCCCGATCCGAGCTTTCCCGGGCAGAAAACCAGCGACATCGACTTCGAACCGCACGGATTGCCGGAGAAAGACCAGGTTGGCGCAGCGCTGGAGATCTTGTCTCGATACACGACCACGCCGGGCGAGTGCTACTTCTGCCTGTGGAACGGATGGCCGACCACCGCCATCGAGTCACCACCCAACTTCCGCATTCCCCACCGCGACTACTGGCTGTTCCGCGGCGCACTGGCGGACTACGCAGACTGGAACAGCGACAACCCCGCGCAGTGGCCCTATGGCGACTGCCCGGATCCCGCGTTCATCTGGCCGGCAGACCACACCTGGTGCGTCACCAACGATGTCGATCCCCACTTCGCCTCCATCGGAGCCGACCCCGAAGCGATAGATCTCATCGTGATCGACCAACGAATCGACGCGGTACTCGACGATCCAGCACGACAGCCACCGCACTGGCTCTAACCCATACGGAACCCAGCTAGGCGCGCGTGACGTAACACCCGAGAGCCGATCAGACGGATGACGAACTTGGCGTCGAAGGCTCTGCCTTACCGATCGTTACCAGATATTCGCAACAACTTGCCCTAACGAAAGCAGTGGGCACCTGACGCGTTTCGTGATCCGGCGTGCGATAAAGCGTGCGGTTCCGGCCGAACCAGCATGGAGACGATGACAGGGAGGGGCGCCGACAGCGGCCTACGACCTCAATCCCATCTGGTGGGGTAGTGGCCCACGGCCTCGACGGGCCGCTCCTTGATGCCGCGGGCAAGCCTGGCGTAGTCGGCTGCGGACTTCTCGGAGAGCCCGAACATGACCGTCAGGTGCAGCGGGTCGGCGTTTGTCGAGAGCGCTTCATGCAGGATGCGGTCACCGACAGACATGTTGGGCTTGCCGCAGCCGCTCGGTCTGGTCCTGTTGAGAACCTGCGCCGCTACTTCAAACCGTCCTCGCAAGGCGATGCGCGAACTGGCCAGCCTCATCGGCCCCGGGACTTCCCGCACCCACTGACCAGCCCACTACGCCATATCCGCTCGAAATTCGGCCGATACTACGGCGACCCCTCTATGACCAGCTGTTGCACATCACGAAACCGAAAACCGCAGAGGGGAACTCCTGATGACCACCCCGACCCCGCGCCGGCACGCCATGGCCGACCACGCCGCCGATACCGCCGTGGAGCAGTCGTGCCGGTTGCCGCGGCGGGTGTCCTGTGCCAGTGAAAGTGAGCCACTGAGCTCGCCACTGCTCGGCGGCGTCCCCGGCGACGAACTGCCGCTGGCTGACTACCGAACCCGGCCCTCACCAGCGCACGGAAGAACGATGCCACGCCGGCCGGGATCAAGAGCGGTTGTCGGTGGTGGGTGCCAAGATCAACGCATGGGAGTTATCTACGGCTACTTCGCTGCTGCGGACGATGACGACGCGATCCGGGCCGTGGTGCGCGAGGACGACGAACCGACCGCGACGGGCTATGACGGGTTCGATGTCAACGGCGTAGACCCGACTATCGACCTGCTGCCGGCGGAAGTGATCCTTACAGGCCGGCCGGACGAGACTGTCCAGGCCGACCCGCGGCATGGCCACCTTCTCGCGACTGTCGACGAGGGAGAGCTGGTGTGTCTGTCGCTGACGGATTCCCTGCGTGATGCGCTCGCCGCCACTGATCACGCTTCGCTGCACGGTCTTGCCCGGGAATGGGCCGCCTCTGACGTGTTCCCCACACCGCCGGATCCAGACGGCCTTGCGTGGTTCCTCGACCAGGCCGCCGGCCTGGCCAGCCGGGCGGTTGTGCGAGGACAACGCCTCTACTGCTGGATCTGTGTCTGACGAGCTTCGTGAGTGCCTTGGCCGTAAGGGTGCGGGGTCCCCGACGAACCCGCCAGCGATCGGGCCGTATCACCGACAAACTGAAGCAGTTCGGCGAGAGCGCGGGCATCCCCGAGTTCGAGACGAACCTCGGGCGAATCAGCCATGGAGCCGCTCCTCTGCGATGTGGCCATCGTTGCCAGTTCCCACAATCGCCACACAGCCCGACGCGCTCCACAGCGGCACCGGCCCCCCGCGCAGGGCTGTCGGGCGGTGTCAGATTTCACCCTTACGGCCAGGATGTGGATCTCGGGCAGGGCGGTGACCCAATCGCGGTGGCGGGCGCCGAGAGTTTGCTCGGTGATCGCCATGTACCCATGGGGTTCTTCGGCAGCGTGGGCAGCAGTTTGAGCCCGGCGGTGGGTTCGTTGGGAAATCGGGCGCGCACGCGTTGCTGCTGGCGGGTGATGACCGCTGCGGTGGCTTCCTGGATCGGTAGGCGACGCCCGGTAGATCACCGAACCACCCCGACGGCGGACTGGCTTTCGTCTTGCCAGTCCGCGCGCAGCTCAGCTTTCGATTTGCCGGTTGACCTCGTCCAGCACTGCCTTGTAGGCCAGATCGTCATAAGATCTGGCCGCTATCTTCGCGACTTTCTTTGCGACGTGCTGGAAACCTTCATCGACTGCCTTCCACAGAGAGTCGAAATGCTCAGCCTGATGGAAGCGGTACCGCACCGCGGTCTCGGCCGGTGCGTCCTCAGGTAGCCACGAGACAAAGCAGAACTTGCCGCGGCTCCCCCCGTCGGCAAGCTCGTCCGTGAACAGGCACCAGGCCCAGCGGCAATCGGATTTCGGAAGCTGCCCGCGGAACGTGTCATAGTCTCCGCTGACCGTCGACAACTTGGGAATATTCTTGTGTCGCGAAAGTTCGACAACCGCATACTCGGTAGGTCGGCCATACCACAAATATGCTGCAGCTCTGCCCCACAGGGCGCTGTAGTTGTCCATGTACCGACTCCCATCCTATGGATAGGTACGATGATATCGCGCACAGCATCGGAGAATCGTTCTGCCACAACAATATTCCTCTTCACTGCAGGCCGGGCCACCGCTACCCCGCCGCGGGGGCGTCACCTCGGGGTACCGGTAGTAACCGCCGAAAAGCAACGGATTTGCCGCGCTCCTTGGGAGATGCAGCCGCAAGGGTGAGATTGAACGGGCCGGAACGGGCTCTCTGTAGCGCTCTCAACGGGAGATACGGCATAGCTGCCCGAATTTCGGCGGATCCAGTTTCTGTTCCAGCCGACTGTACCCCTTGACGGTGATCCGGACCATCGTTCCGGGCGTGCGCAGAGCAGGCACGAATATCCGCTTGCGTGGGCTCTTATTCTGGAGCGTTCGGGTCATCAGCTTGTCGCGATAGGAGAGTTGTGGTCACCGTCTCAGCGAAATATCCGCTTCCGCACCATCTTTGGGTTCACAACGACGTGTTGGGGTCTCGGTTCGACACCTACATCGGTAATGTTCGCGCCACTGTGGTGGCCCCGCCTGTACCCGGTGATCTGGCGGTGAATCTGTGGCACCCCGAGCTGTCTGACGTGCCCGAGGACGCATGGGATCATACGATCCCATGGACGACCCAATACGCCGCGTGGGGTGCCGATGACGGCACAGCGTTGCGCCACGTAGGCATCGAACTGCGCGAGGAAGGTCGAATTGTCGATCCCCGCATCCCCTTCCACGCTGATCGGCCTGCGGACAAGGTGTTCGATCATGCGGCCAGGCATATTCCCTACTGGTTTGCGCGAGTCGAAGACTGGGTGACCGCGGTGACCGGCGAGGATGTCTACTCGCGCGAACCACTCTTCGCTGCCAACGCCATCGGGCCCGGTCTGTTGGCGTGGCAGGACGGAAGGTGGCGGGAGGCTGGGATGACCATCGAGACTCCCCGGCCGGTTCTGTTGTCCGCGGACCTCTTCGCGGCGGTCCTGGAACGGGTCGGTGAGAATGTCGAACCGCCGATCGAGTGGCAGCTGGTGGGCACCGCCCGCCGGGCGTACTTGCGCGGCGATGCTCGCAAAACGATCCTGGACGCGGCGACCGCCGTCGAGGCCTGCCTGATCGAGCAGATACGGCTGGTCGAATCGACCACAGGTGAGAATTACAAAGGCAAACCCGGGATGCAGCAGCGATCACAGTGGCTCGCCGCCAGGCACCCCGCCTATCAGGAGCATGCATCCCTGGATCTGCTCCGAAGGTCCCGAAACGACGCGATCCATGCGGGCGGGGTCATCAACTCAGACGACGCCGCCGACGCGTTGCGCGCCGCGATCGCCACCGTAAACGCACTGGGACAGAGCCCAGATCCCCGGGCGCAGTGATGAAGCGGTATCCGGCGCGCCACAGTCTCGGTCGACTCGGCAGGCATGACGTAATCGAAGACGAGGCATACGTTCCCGCCCGAGGGCTGGGTGGTGGATCCGCGGCGATACCGACTACCTGAATACCGGTGCCTGCCAGTCCGGCGCCCCATCTTGTGTCCGGAGCGTTCCGTGCTCGCTGTGTGCCGACGTAGCAACACGGCCTTGCCCCGATCAGGCGCTGGTGCCGCGTTGGGGCATGACGGTGCACTCGGCCCGGCTGGATGTGGTCGGTCAGTTCACGGCCGTCCCCACCTTCAGCGCGCTACCGAGCGGGCTGTCGGCGCTGATTCAACTCCGCTGCTGCCGCGGTGGTCGGGTGTATTGGTCAGCTGAGGCCGTATCCGATTCCGAACGTGACGGCCAGCCATCTGAGGACCCCGTGGAGGCCGGCGCCGAGATCGAGGCCGAAGAAGCCCATCGATCTCATCTCCTTCCGAGACCGAAATTTCTGCGGTTCCCCGACCTGGTCATGATCTTATCGCTGGTC